>JACRKI010000044.1 GCA_016215305.1 Candidatus Woesearchaeota archaeon
CAGAAAGTGCAAGAATAATAAGAGAAAAGGTAAGAAATAGCAAAAACAATATTCCTCGTTGTTTCATATGTATCATTGAACCCTTTTGTGTATTTTTTCTGCTCTGAAAGTATTTATATGTTTCTAAAACCAAATAGCAAAAAAGTTCTTTTCTGTTTTTCGCGGGAACTTTTTTGCTATTTGATAATAGTGCAAAAGATTTTAATAGTCAATATATAAAAATAGTGCAGGTGGGGTTATGGGATTATTTGATGCGTTCAAAAAAAAGAAAGCGGTGACAAAAGAGTTAGAAATACCTCCTATTCCAGATCAAGAAATGGGAATGGAGCAGGCGCCAATGCCGCCGCGAGAGTCAGGGATGGAGCAATTTTCTCCACAACAGCAGATGCAAGCGCCAATGCCAGAACAAAATCCAATGCCGGATTTTCCACTTCCAAGACAAAATGCGCCATTTCCGTCGAGTAATCCTTCTTTTGAGTTAGCGCCAGAGTCCGCAATGCCTGGACAGCAAATACAGCAGCCATTTGGGATGCCGCAGTATGATGATGTGCCAATGCCAGAGCAGGGTGAAATGAGTGGACAAGGGATGCAACCACAAATGCAGCAGCAAGTGCCGCCGCAGCCAAAAATGGGAAGTCCTGTTCCCACATTTCGATTTTATCAGGAAGCGCCAGAGGATCATCATGAAGAGATGCGTCAAGAAATGCATGAAAATATGCATGAGACACATAATGCAGAAGTCCCATTTGATATTTCGCAGGAATTATTGTCTATGCCAGAAATGCTCAAACAGCATGAAACGCATGAAGAAAAATCTGCTCCGACATTTTCCTCATTTGAAAAAATAGAAAGAAAACCAGCTACAATGGAGCAGCATCCGCATTTTGGAAAAAAATTTATTACAGTAAGTGTACTGTGTGATGTTGGAGAGCAGCTCGTCAATATGGCAGAAGATCTTGGTCTTGCAAAAGATACTGCGTTTCGACTGGCAGATTTGAATGAGCAGGAAATAGAGATGATGGCAAAGTGGCAAACCTTGCAGCATAATATGGAGTTGCGGCTTGCAGAGATGGATAAAATAATGTTCAAAGCATAAAATCAAAATCCTACATTCGCATACTTCGTGTGCTCATGATGGATTTTAAATAAAAAGGATAAACTAAAGTGAGGTGGAAAAATCCTTCATGAGCAGAAGGCGAATGTAAGGATTTTTAATATGGCGCAAAAACCAGTCTATGTCAAACTCGATGAATACAAAAATATTTTGACGCTTGTGGATACGTTGAAAGCGCAAGTGCAGGCGGCAAAAGAAACACTCGACGATATTCGAAAACTAAAGCAGGAAGAAGACGTGGAGCTTGAAATCTGGCAGACAGTGATTCAGGAAATTGAAAACAGGATGAATTTCATTGATTCGACAATAACAGAACCAGAAAATATGTGATCAGTAAAAGAGGAAAAAACATGGGTTCAAAACAAAAAGCTCGCATGAGCGCAGCGAATGATGAGCTTTTTTTCATAAATATTCCAGAACCAGTGGATGTGAGAAAAACTGTTTTGGAAACCTCGCAGCAGATAGTGGAAGCGATGAAGAGTTATGAGAAATACAAGCGGATAAAGATGGAGAAATTAAAAAAAATTGACGCGTTAAAGTCTGTGACTGCGCAGATAAAAGAGAATGCGGGGAAGTTGCGTGCGTGTTTGCCGACGGTGAAGGGGTTGCCGGAGAAGATGCGTCAGGAGCAAATGCCGCATGTGCGTGAGATTGAACTTGAGCAATTGAATTCTGAGATCAAGCGTTTGGAAGAAGAATTGAAGTTGGTGAAGTAATTTTTTCTCTATAGTTTGTTATGAATAAAAAAAATTACACGAACTAGCAACGCAACACGAGCACCGAGAAAAGCTTAGGTATCTTGACATCATTATTATTTTTTAATGAAATATTTCTAAAATAAACAATCGAAAGAAATAATTATTGGCCTTGCCAAGGCTTTTGTCGGTTCGTGTAATTTTGAAAGAAACGAAACGGAATGAAGTTTTTCAAAATTATGCATAATCTTTTTATAGTGCCATAGAATTCAGATAAGTAACTATAATGCGGGTGTGCCGGAGTGGTCAAACGGGATAGCCTCAAGAGCTATTGGCTTAGTGCCTACGCAGGTTCGAGCCCTGTCACCCGCATTTTTATTTTTAACAAATTATTTATACTTACTTTCTCTCAGATTTTTCATGTCAGCGATTAAAAATTTAGACATTATTCTGAAATTAATGAAACCAGATCTTGTCAAAGGAGAATTTGTTTTTTGCACAATATCCGAAGAACAATTTTCAAAACTAAACATAATGCTGCTTTTCATATTCCATGAAAAAAAAGAACAAGCAATGAAAGCATTGAAAGAGATTTCTCACCAAACTCTTATAAACGCCCCACACTTTTTCTCTAAAAATCCGTCATGAGTGCATGTAGTGCACGAATGTTCGGATTTTTTATTAACATGATCAAAATCCACACTCTTGGCGGCTATGACGAAGTCGGCAGAAACATGACTGCGGTCGAAGTCGAAGATGAAATCATCATTCTCGATATGGGGCTGCATTTAGATTCCTACATAAAAATCCAAGATTCAAATCAGATACAACACGTAACAAAAGAAACCCTGCTGAAATCAGGAGCAATTCCAGACGACAATAATCTCGACAAAAGCAAAGTCGTTGCAATCATTCCAAGCCATGCGCATTTGGATCATTTCGGCGCAATTCCGTATATGGAAGCAGCGTATGACGCGCCAATTCTTTCAACTCCGTTTGCAAAAGAAGTACTCACAAAGATAGCAAATGACCAGAATATAAAACTCAAAAATAAAATAAAAACATTGGAAGAAAACAAACAATACAAAACAAAACACACGACAATAGAATTAATCAGTGTCACGCATTCAGTGATTGAAACAGTGATTGTTGCGATCACCACAAAACAAGGAACAATCATTTATGCGAATGATTTCAAAATTGACGTAACACCGACATTCGGCAGCAAAACAGACATGGAGCAATTAAAAAAATTCAATATAATCGCACTCATCTGCGACTGTATCAAAGCAGACCTCGATGAAGAAACACCGTCTGAATCAGTCGCAAAAAATATGTTGGAGGAGCTTTTTGAAACACAGGATTTTGCAAATAAAGCGATTATTATCTCCACATTCTCATCACACATTGCAAGATTGCAGTCCATTCTTCATTGCGCAAAAAAGATTGGCAGAAAAACATTGTTTGTGGGAAGATCTCTTGCAAAATATGTTGAAGCAGCAGCGTGCGCAGAAGACATAAACTTTTTTGCAGATGTGGAAATGTTAAAATATGGCGACCAAATTAAAAAAAGCTTAAAACATATTGCAGAGAAGAGAACAGAATATGTGATTGTGGCAACAGGGCATCAGGGGGAGCCGAATGCAGTTTTGACAAAATTGGCAGCGAACAAACTGCCGTTCAAATTATTCCCGAATGATGTGGTGATTTTTTCATCAACAGTGATTCCCAATGAAGAAAATATAAAGAATCGTTCGCAGTTGGAAGAACAGCTTGAGCAAAAAGGAATTACTGTTTTTAAGGATATCCATGTTTCAGGTCATGCAGCGAGAAAAGATTTGAAAGCGTTTATTTCCATTTTAAAACCAAAGCATATCATCCCTGCGCATGGACCAAGGGCAATGCAGAAAAATCTTATCAGCATTGGAAAAGAACTTGGATATAGTGATGAATTTCTGCATTATTCAGAGAATGGAACTGTGCATGAAATAATATAACCAATTCTAACCTGAAACAACAATCTTTATAAACAATTCTCCATTCACTTTTTTCAGGAATTGAGGAATGACAATGAAACTCACGCTTGCGGAACCAAAATATCTCAAAGAAAGTATTTCTATTATCAGTGAATTAGTGACAGAAGCAAAATTCAAGATTACAAAAACAGGGATTGAGCTTGTTGCAATGGATCCTGCAAATGTGGCAATGGTCATTTTCAAATTGCTCGCAAGCAGTTTTGTCGAGTATGAAGTCGAAAGTGAAGTAAGACTTTCACTCAATCTCAATAATCTCAAACAGGTATTGAGACGGGCAAAGCCAAATGATATGATTACTTTGGAAGTGGAAGACAACAAACTCAATGTCACATTAAAGAGCAAAACAAAAAGAACATTTTCTTTGCCAATCATTGAAATGGATGAACGGGAACAAAAAATTCCAGATCTTTCATTCCCTATGACTATTACCACAAACTCTGATCAGTTAGTGGAAGCGATTGAGGACGTTGATATTATTGGAGAAAGTGTTTCTTTTATTGGAGAGCGCGACAAGTTTATTATTTCTGCAGAAGGCGATATGTCCAAAGCGCATATTGAGATTCCTGCAGATGAAACAACCACAATTGTTGCGAAAGCAGATAAAGTCAAGGCAAAATATTCAGTGGAATATTTGAAAAAAATGATGGCAGCAGGAAAGCTTGTTCCAATAGTTGCCATCCAGTTCAACAAAGATTATCCATTAAAATTAGAATATAAAACAGTGGATCGTTTGATGCTGAGTTTTATTCTTGCGCCGCGTGTAGAAAATGAATAAGAAATTTTTGATATACATTCTTTTTTCAATGATTGTGTTAGGGAGTGTGTTCTCTGTTTTTTCGTTGGCGCAGGAAACAAATACGACAGAAATAGCAAACACAACTGAAACAAATACAACAGATGTTCTTCCGGCAGAGCAAACAAACCAAACAGAAACAATGCCAGCAGAAACAACAAATACCGCGACAGAACAGGCAAATGTCACCACAAATCAGACAACAACTGAAACAAATACAACAATCAATCAAACAGAAGCAAACACAACAGAAACAAATACGACAGAAGCAGCTTCCCCGATCCAAGCAATTTCTTTAGAGAAAATAACTCCTGCACAGATCAGCGTCGGAGAGCAGCAGCTCAACATTGTGCTGAAAAATATAGGGAATGTTCCTTTATATCAGTTAGAAGCAGAGGTGAGTGGTTATGGAATCACCACAAAAGAAAAATTAGCAATTGAAGCGCTTCCTGTTGGAGAAAAAGATTACACGTTCACAAAAATAAATGCAGAGAAGACAGGAACAATTGATCTTATTGTCAAAATCTACGCTAATGGCACGCTTCTTGCGCAGCAGATTTCTTCGATTGAAGTGGTTGCTTCTCCTGAGCAAGTGACAGAAGAAATAACGAATGCAGCAGCGATGAATGCAACAGCAGCAGCACAATCATTGAATGAAACAAGAAGCACGTATAGTGAGTTGGAGAAGGAATATTATCAGAAAGAAAAAGATGATTATGTGGTGTATGGAATCAAAGATGATTTGGCAGATATCAAGGAATATTTACGGCAGGCGCAGGTTGCATTGATTGAGCAAAATCAAAAAGAGTATGACAAAGATATGCTTGCAGCAAAAACAATGTTAGATACAGTTGCGGCAGAATTGCAAAATGCGCAAAAAGAACAGAAGACCTGGGGTCAAATCATTTCAGAAAATCTTACCTTGATTGGTTCATTGTTTGGAGTTATTATTAGCGGTGTTACCGTGTGGTCTATCACGAAATCGCACTTGAAAGATACAAAAGTAGTGAATATCATTAAAGGAAAACAAATTCTCAATGTGGATAAGGATGCGAAAGTAGAGAATAGAGAAACAAAAGAAGAGAAGAGAAAAGAAAGGAATTCTTAACTGCAAGAAAGGTTTATATACGAGAAAGCCAAGAAATCAATCATGAAGAAATCAATCATCATATCTTCTCTTCTTATGGCTATTCAAACTGCTGCTGCGCATGAAACAGAAGAGACAATGACGCAGGTAATTCCAAGTCCTTTATTCATTCTTGGCGTAGGAACAATTTTTTGTGTTGTATTCATTGCATTGGTTTTATTGAAGAAAAATTGGAAAAACCAGGAAAAGAAAATTCTTTTTTGGGCGCTTGCAATAGGAGTGAGTGCAGTAACTGTATACTTGTTATCATATACCTTGCTGGTCAACAGCACTTCAGAAACAAATGGACCAGTGCATTGGCATGCGGATTTTGAGATTTGGGTATGCGGAGAAAAACAAACATTGCCGGAGTCAGAAGGAATCTCAGGCAGAGTGGGAACTCCATTAGTGCATTATCATGATGATTATAGGATTCATATTGAAGGGGCAGTAATGAATAAAGAGGACATGAATCTCGGCAGCTTTTTTGCGGCAATTGGCGGTGCATTGGCAGATTCATATATTGGCATTCCACAAGAGGATGGTTCAATCAAGTATTGGCGCAATGGAGATCAATGTCAAGACGGGCATGCAGGAACACTGACATTGTATGTCACCAAAGGACAAAGTGTCACCACAGTTCAGAATATTGCGGCGTATGTGATAAGTCCAGAGACAAATGTCCCTCCAGGGGATAAGTTGAAATTTGTGTTTAACTAAAAAAGAGACAGAAAAATGGGAGTTGCAGCAGTCCTTCCAAAGGTAGGAACAGTTTTGATAACTGCAGTGATAGATTCCATTAATCCGTGCGCTATTGGGGTGCTTATTCTTCTTCTCTCTTCACTGATTGTCTTAAGAAAATCGCGGCAGAAGGTATTATTTTTTGGAACAATCTATATTAGTGCGGTCTATGTCACGTATTTTAGTGCAGGGTTGGGATTGACCTACTTTCTTGCTTCGATTCCTTTAGTGGCTGCGCAGTATATTTCGCTTGCGGTCGCGGCAATTGTAGTGCTTGGAGGGTTAATTGAAGTGAAAAATTTCTTTTGGTATGGGCAGGGAATAAGTCTTGCAATTTCTCCAAAGCATGCAGCAAAGATTCATAAGATGACAAAAAAAATCACCTTGCCTGCATTAATTGTATTAGGGGTTTTTGTTGCAGCAGTGGAGTTGCCGTGCACAGGCGGTCCATATCTTGCGATCACGTTAATTCTGGCGCAGAATTTTGATGTCACTGCGGTGATCTTGCTTGCGATCTATAATGTGATTTTTGTCATGCCGCTTGTTGTTATTTTATTGCTCGTGTATAGCGGCATGAAATTGCATGAAGTCAAGATGTGGAAGCATGCAAACAAGCACTTTATGCGGTTGGCGATTGGATTTGTGTTGATTGCGCTTGGATGGATATTGTTATTGATCGCGAATGGAACAATTAATTTAGGGTAAATGTGGTGAAACTATGGTCAAAACAAAAATAACTGTCGTGAAAAAAAGTCGAAAAAAAGAATCATTTAACAAAAAGAAATTGTATGCGTCAATCTATAATTCTTGTTTGAGCACGCAGTTGCCGAGAAAAGAGTGCGAAAGAGTTGCAAAAAAAATATTCAAAGACGTTGCGAAAATTTTAGAGAAACAAACCTGTTTACTCAGTGAAGAGATTACTGACACTGTTGCGAAGGCAATGACCAAACACCGCAAAGAGTTGGCGTTCATGTATCAGACGCACAAGGATTTGAGTTGAAAGAATTTTGAAAAAATCACTTTCTGAATTCTAGCAGGTGATTTTTTCTCAAAATTCTTAAAAAAAGAGTTCAAAAATTGTTTAGCAAAACTACTCACGCACTAGCAGCACAACACACGAACAAGCAACGCAAACTGTATCTTTATGTTATTATTATTGCTGTGTTGCATAATTCAAAATGATCTTGTATTGGAGTATAGCAGAAGCTACGCTTCAGCGTAGCGTTTCATCTTC
>JACRKI010000045.1 GCA_016215305.1 Candidatus Woesearchaeota archaeon
AAATAGACAACCGGCTGATCTGTCGTGTTACAAGTAACAACAGGAACGCTTGCGCACTGGTCATCTGCTGCTGTACACGCAGAGACTGGCGCGATGTTAAATGTCTTGACAAGGTTTTGTGATAATTCCCCATTTGCCAAGGCTATATATCCCATATTTGTGTCGTTCGGATCAAAAGTCAAATAATATCGCATGGTTCCATTTGAGATATTGCTCGTTGAAACTGTTCCGAAAAACGCATTCAAATCTCCTGCAATAACAATATCAGTGAGATTCTTTGGACCAAAGTGAAGCGGGACATTATATGTATCATTACTCAACTGATTGTAGATTTGCGTGTACCAAAGACCGTCGTAATAGACAAAACTGTATCCATTATAGACATACTGCATGTCTGTGTCTTTGCCTTCTTTCAAATTTTCTTGGTGCGCTTCTGAAAGCGTCAGTGGCTCTTTATTGAAAAAATGCGGGATGAGGAATATTGCAAGAAGAATCAGCGCAAAAATTCCTAATGCGATAAAAAAAGTTTTAGAACTTTTTTTCTCTTTCTCTTCGTCTTTGCTTTCTGCTTCTTTTTTATCTTCTGCTGCTTCTTTATACTCTTTGTGATCGTGCTTTGCGTATGTTTCTGTTCTGATTTGGATAAAGTCTTCTGGCTCTGCATCTTCTGTATTCTCGTTTTTTCTCTCAGAAACATCTGTGACTTCAAAATTTGTGTCTTTTGTTTCTTCTGCAAGATGCAGTTCGTCATCTCTTTCTTTTTCCATCTCCTGATCAGGAAAAAGGCAGGGTTTTTAACTGTTGTGAAAAAAAGAGCAGATGTTCGCTTTCTTTTGTCAGCTATTAATTTCAGCAGCTCTGCTCTTTTTTTATTTCAAAAGATATAAGTTATTATAAAGAACAATCACTATTTCAAGAAATCCAAGGGCAATAGCATAATTGTATTTCTTTAGGGTTATACATACAACAATGCCAATCAAGGTAATAATTGCGAAAACCCATAATACAGTTTGTGTTATCATTTGAACCACCGTGATAAAATTGCCACTGCAAAACCAACAAGCGCAAAGAGTGTTCCTCCAAGCCAGGAGAACGTTGAATTATTGATTGCGATTCCCACTCCCCACAATATTGCTCCTGCTGTTCCTAAAAACATGACGATAATTCCGAGCAATAGCTGAATATTACTTATTTCTCCGCTTTTGTTGAATTTCATATTCTTATTATGTTGTTTCTTACTTTTATAGTTTGTGCTGCTTTTTCCAATTTTCGAACAACAACATATATATACTGCTTTTAACAAAATTCAAGCATTCGTTCGCATTGCTCACTCATGAAGAATTTTGATTTTATTCCGCAAAATCCTCCATGAGAACATAAGGACGAATGCGAGGATTTTGAGATGAGCAGGTTTGATCAGGCAAAATATAAAACAGCGGCAACAGTGAAGAGTGCAGCAAACAGTATTCCCACCTCTCCAAGTGAGGTCAAAGAAACATTTTCTTCCCTAAAAAATAATATGAAAGAAGGAATAGCTTCATGGAAGCAGGAATCATATCGAGAACACCAGCAATTGAGTCAACAGCGGCAGGAAGCACAAGCTCGCATTGACGCACTGCGAGATCCCAATCAATATAGAAATATGAGCCATGAGCAGCGCAACGCGCATATTCATGAAATTGCAGGAGAAATGCCCGGCGCACTTTCTGTTGCACACGCTCATCCTGTTCTCAATTCCCTTACTGCTCCTGTCCGCGCAGTCGGATCTTTATTTACATTAGGAAGAAACACTGTTGCTGCTGCGCCACACATTACTCCAAGCAGTAATACCCGTCTTTTACTCATTGCAATTCTTTATCATTTCTTTATTAATTGGGGAGTTCACACTCTTTGGGATCGCCTTATCTGGAATGTGGTGATGTTTTTTTTCGTTAATTTCCTTGTCTTTGATTCCTCTGAAAGAAATGGAGATACCTACCGCAATCTTATTCTCTATGTCACTGTCTTTGAATTCCTCATTCCTTATCTCTCGACCATTCCTCTTATTCATGAGATGACTTTTGTCCGCCTCTATCTCGCAAACGGTTTCCTTATCCTCACTTGGATTTATTATGCTGTCTTTGGCAGAGGAAAAAATATTACCTCTGGTCCAACACGATGGGCGCGCTGGGCGATCTGCATCTTTTTATTCGGCGCCGCAATCTCCATTGTCTTTACCAATTTTACCAGCTTCAGCGATGTAGAAATCAATACCGCAGGAACAGAACAATGGTACGCAGCAGGATTACTTTGGGATAAATCAAAAGAAGGATGGAGTATCATGTATGACAGTCTTTCCACTGTCGGTTCCAACGCATGGTCAGCTGTCCAATATCAATGGGGCGCCGCGACAGGACAGGATTATTATTACGGCGTTGTCGAAGAAAATGAAAAAGAAAAACTTGGCGTGTATTTAGCCAATCTTAAAGCGTCGCAAGCAGAATATGAAGTCAACGAACCAGTCACTGTCTTCGCAACGCTCACTGCCAAAACACTTGGCGACACGATCAACGCAAAAATCGGATGCTATGAAGGGAATGAGAAAAATCCAATTGCGGGTTCTGTGTATCCAGACAGTGATTTTGCTGTTTCGAGTTTGGAACAAGAAGATCTCGACTGCACCTTTGAAAAACTTCCCCAGGGAACAGACAAAGTCACGTACACCGCAGACTTTAATTTTGAAACCATTGGCTACCTGAAACGATACTTCGCAGATCGTGACGCGATCATCGCCGCAACACAACAAAATATTAATCTCCTTGACCAATATAAAATTCAAGACACAAATCCTGTCGCGCATTACACCAATGGACCGGTTGCCATTGGCATGGGACCAGAACAAGCATTGATTGGCGTCAGTGAAACTTATACTGTCAAACCCCGTCTTGCATTAACCTTGGATGGACATGCGCAAGGCTGGGGTGGAAAAATAACAAATCTTACAGAGGTTATCTTATTGCTCCCAGAACAAATGAGTCTTGATACTTCCCAATGCACTGACGCAGACTGGTCCAAGTACACCCTTGACAACTGTGTCTCCAGCGAATCTTCCTATGACAGCAAGGTTGCGCGCGATTGCCAATATGACAACAGCTGCATTGAAGAGCAATGCACCAAACAACTTTCCAGCTACAACGCGTATACATTGGACGTGAATAAACCAGAATACAAAGACATCAAAGATTATATCACGATGAGCTGCCGCTTGAATGTTACAGATGTGCAAGGATTGCTTGGCGCAACGCCAATCTCCACAAAATATTTCTACGTGAAAACACGATACACGTATCAGATTAGCGAAGATACTGCTGTCAAAGTGACTGAAGCAGCCTCTCAAAAAGCAGGAACTGTTGCCGGTGAAACCAGCGCGACAAAATCAGAAACAAGCACGGTGCCGACATTCAGCGCGTCAGACGCTGATGAAGAAATGCAATATATTTTCTATCATTACGGCGATTTCCTGTTTGCTGCCGCTGACAAATTCAGCGTTCCTGTTTGTACTTTGGGCGGCATTATCGCAGAGACCTCTGCCGCGAATCCAAATTATTACAAAGACGGCAGAAAAGGATTGATGGGATTGCCTGACACAGTATCGCAACAAATGTCAGGCGCAGCAGGATTTACCGGAAGCTACAACGTGTATGACGCAGAAACAAATGTGAAACTGGGTGCTGCGTATCTTGCTTCTTTGCAATCTCTGGGAAGCGAAGCTTCTTCCTTGCCGCTTGTTTATTATTATGGCATTTACAATAAAGAAGAATATGACGCTGACGCAGAACGCTATGAAGCGCATGTCAAAAATTTTGCAGGAACATATTGCACTGACGCGGGATTGGAAAATAGCCGCAGTGCTGCTGAGAAAAATACAGACGCTCCATTTGTGGAAGGAACGCTTTCGTATGGCAATACGTCTCCTCTTGCTTTAGTGATTTCATATAATGGCAGTCCGCTCACTCTTACTCCAAGCATTGCTACCATAAGCAGCACAAAAACAGAAGAGGGCTATGATTTTGAAATAGTTTCTCTCTCTTTTGGGAATATTTCTCTTGGAAGCGTGAAGAGCTATGGAAAAAGGAATCAATGGATTAGCTTTGAAAAATATCCTCTCATGGAAGTTTTCTTTGATGATTCCTCCCAACAAATCAACTACAAATATCCGCAGGATTTTGTTCTCAATACTCCGCTTCTTCTTGAAGATCAACCTGCTGTTTTCCTCTCTGGAAATCTTTATATTGAATATAGCGGAAGCAATATGATCATTAGTACTGTTCCTGATCCTTCAACCCCTGCTGATCTCAAAGAAGTTTGTTCTGTCCGTTGGTATCAGGACATTGCCTATGCTAATTGCAAAGCAGATGGACTTCCAGGTCTGATGCTGCGAAATGTTTTCACGCATCAAAACACCCTCGGTCAAGGGGACGCAAAAGTTCAAATAGAATGGAGCAATCAAAAACAACTGGAGGGATAAAAATTTCAACATTCACTACGCTCATGAGAAATTTTTGGAAAGTGGTTTTTTTCCTACTTCTTTCTATTCTTATTCTTTTTTTTACGAGTTGTACTCCGCAAACACAAACCCATCTTTCCAATGAAGATTTCTGGACAGGAAGTGATGGCTTGTCTTTCTCTTTTATTGATGAAAATCCGCCTGAGACTGTCTATGAAGAAACGCCATTCACCATTGCGCTTCAAGTCGAGAATCTTGGCGCGCATACTTTGACGGGATTCATGACTCTTTCCATTGAAGATGATTACCTCTGTCTTGTGGACGAAAATAATGAATGCTCCACTTTTACTGCTGTTGACACGCAAACACTCTCCATCAAAAGCGAGATTGAGGATTATTATGCCGCGATTGACCAATACACCAAAGATCTCGCGGCAACCACTGACGCTGATGAACAAAATACCTTGCGCCGGGAAATTCAAACCGCGCGCAAAAATATTGAAACTTTGAAAGATAGCGTCCCTGTTCGCAATCCCTACAAAACAAGATTGTTTAGTCTCGAGGGAAAATCTATTTTTAATTATGAGGGGGGCTCAGATATTATTTCCTACAAAGCAAAAGCAAAATCTGCCGGCGCGCTCAGCGAATCTCATGAGGTCACTGTTGTCGCAACCGGCTGCTATGAATACACCACAACATGGAATCAGAATATCTGCATTGATACAAATGTCAATAATATGATGGTATTTCCCGGCTCCTGCAAAACAGAAGATATTGGACTCACTGATCAGGGCGCCCCTGTTGCCATTACTGAAATCAAACCAACAATGCTTCCTACCGGCGATGGCTATCTCCGGCCAATGTTTCAGATTTATGTTTCCAATGTCGGAAATGGAAATGTGATCAATAAAGACAAAACACAGCAGGCATGCACTGCAACAGGATTAAACTCTAAAGATTACAACATGGTTTTCCTCAAATCTTTTGTTCTTTCCAGTCAGGATATCTCCTACGATTTCAACGGCTATGATCCGAAAACAGGAAAAGAATTAAACCCAGGAACTGACGGCGATTTTATCTCGTGCAGTCCCAATCCACTGATTTTGAAAGATACTGGCAACGATTATATTACTTGTGTCTTGAATGAAGGCTTGACACTTGATCAGTTTTCTTTGAATCAGGCGCCGTACATGACACAACTTTCTGTTCAACTTGATTACGGATACACTTTGTCACAATCAAAAACAATGACCATTCAGAAAATATTGACGTATTAACTTCGAAACCTTGGAGATGAACAAACTCATGAAAAAAATTCAAAAATTATTTTTTGTGGTCATATTGTCTCTTTTTGTTCTTCTCGCGAGCTGTGGGACTTCCTACAGCAGTCAGCAAGCTGATCCTTATAGATCAGGAACAGAAGGAGTGGTTGTGTCTTTTCTCACCACTGACTTTGCTTTTTATGACCAGCAGTATCTTCGTCTTCAACTCAAATTAGAAAATAAAGGCGCGTATGATTATCCGCAGGGGAAAATTGTTTTGAGCGGCTATGATCCGACGATTGTCAAAATTTCTCCTGATCCAATCGAAATTCCTTCAGAGTTTTCAGGGAAAAATCAATACTCTCCAGAAGGTTCGCAATATTTTGTGCAGGTTCCAGAAGACGCGCCTGTTTCCCTTCCTCTCGGAAATACATACGCTGCAACAGTACAGGCAAGTTCATGCTATACTTACCAAACCATCGCGACTCCAAATGTTTGTCTTCTCTATAACACACAAGACACAAATATTTGCCAACAGGATCCCCTCTCTCTTTCTTCTCAAGGAGGACCAGTTGCTGTAACGCAAGTCCAGCAGAATTATCAACAAGATCAAACACGGTTTACTGTGACCATACAACATCTCGGAACTGGAAAAGTTTTGAATGCCTATGATTCTGATGCGTATGACGCCTGTCCTTTTTCTCTTACTAAAAATCAGCTCAATCACGTTGGCGTCAAAATGGAAATCAATGGGTTGGGAGAACCAAGCTGCGTTCCCAACAATGGATATGTGACTTTAAATCAGGATGGCACTGGCGTTATTATTTGCACCTTTACGCTTCGTGAACAACGCACCTATACCACTCCTTTGAAAATTACATTAGACTATGGATATTTTGATGTTATTTCTCAAGATATGACTGTTTATGAGAGCAGCAGTTCTGGTCAAGAGAAAGGAAATCTTGGATACGCAAGCAGTTCAAGCAGGAGTTCTTCATCAAGTGGATCTTCTGGAACATCTGGCGATTGTTCCTGCAGTGACGCAAACATGAAAAAATGGGGAGGATGCGTTTGCATGTATGTCAATGGAGCAACGTACTTTTGCAGTGAAGGAACAACTTCTATTCCCACTTCTGCTTCTGCAGGAGATATTATTTCTTATGAAGTGCATGGTTCCAGCACAGTTACCAAATGCGGAAATAGCGCAGATCCTACAACTTCCTGTCCGTACACTGGTTCTGCTTCTGTTCCCCGACTGCTTTCCATTTACGGAACAGTGAGTGATGGCAGAACTGTTTCAGAAAGATGTAATTTGGTTGTGAGCAGGTCGTCGTAGAAACCATAACGTTTATATATTTGTTTCACGGGAAAATCATTTAGTATTGGATATGGAGGGATTATCATGCGATTTCGTGGATCATCTTTTATTTTATTGACACTTCTCACTCTTCTCCTGCTTCTTGGCAGCTGCCAGCAGCAGTCAGGAACTGATACTGTTTCCAGTGTCTGGATAGGAGGATCAGGCGGACTTGCCGCGTCTTTCGAGCAAATAGGAACAAACACAGAAATTTATGAAGATGAATCCTTCCCTGTTGTTGTTCTTCTCCAAAATAGAGGAGAATTTACCCTGCACGCAAATGAAGTGGACATGAAGATCAAAGGTATTTCTGAAAGTGATTTTAGCGGGCTTGATTTTGAAAAAACAAACAGCGATCAAATGGATAAAATCTCAGAGTATCTTCCTGATGGCGGCTATGAGCGCACCAACTTCGGCGACGCGCAATATCAAGGATTGACTGGCACATTTTATGACGCGAACATTTATCTTGAATACACTTATCCGTATGCAACATACATTTCTATTCCAGGAGTCTGCTTTAAAGAAGATCTTCGCGATGAACGAGTTTGCGATGTCAGCGCAGCGAAAACAGCATACGCTTCCGCGGCACCTATTCAAATTGGAGCAGTCACTGAAAAACCATACGGCAGTGGAAAGATTTATCTCGAGATTCCAATCTACAACTCAGGAAACGGCCGCTCCAAAGCGTACGCGGGAGATGATTTCTCCTCTATCTATGATATTGTCGGATTCACTGTGGAAACACCTGGCATGGAATGTACCAGTCGAGGAGATCCTTCTGTTGTTCGCATGGCGCGAAAAACAGCTGATACAAGCAGCGCATCTCAAGCAACTATTGTCTGCACCAGCGATACGTTAGAAAAAGGTTCTCTTTTCACGAAACAAGTGGATTTGACACTGACGTATTATTATCAAGATTTGACATCCACGCGGGTTCGCATTAAAGAAAATCCGCAGTTGGATTGAGAAGTATTTTGATATGAGAAATTATTTTTTGATTTTATTTCTTTTTACCTTCTTTATTTTTACTGCATGCAGTTCTTCTGTAAATCCTACTAACAATATTGCTGAAGGTAATCAACTTGACAATTGCAAAGTTTGGTTTGATGGATGCAATACTTGCAGTGTTGTTGACGGTCAAATTGAATCTTGTGCTGAGAAAGCTTGCGACTGCTTAAAGCCGCCTTGTCATTTTGATGTAAATGCGAAATGTTTAGAATATAATTGAGAAGAAAATCCACGAACAAACAGAAGCAATACACGAAGTAGCAGAAGTCAACTCACGAACCCACAACGCTCTGGCAAGGCCAATAATTATTATTTTAAATACAGAATCTCAATAAATAATTTCTAAGAAAAATAATCTAAAAATTCATAATAATTACATGAAGATACTTTAGCGATGCTTGTTCGAGTATTTTACTTTTTTTCATGTATGAGAATCCTTTTGCTTGTTCGTGAAATATATTCAAATTTCAGAAAAATATATAAATTCAGAAAAGAATCTTTATTCATGCAAATGCAAGAATTCAGTTTTACTGTGCAAAAGCTCAAAATTGCAAAACGTGGGCAAATCACGCTTCCCAAGAAGATGCGGGAGCGGCAACATCTTCGAGATAATGATATCCTCCTTCTTATGCAGTTGCCTAGCGGTGATATTGTCTTACGCAAAGAAGAAATCCAAAAACCAGAAGACATGATTCTTCAAGCTATTCAAAAAGCACCTCCTTTTGACACCAAAGCCGCATGGAAAGAAGTCAAAGCAGAACGAGCACGAGAAAGAGCATGAGATACTGCGCAGATACTCGGTTTATCATTGAACTCTTTGGAAAAAATCCAAAAGCACTTCAGTATATTTATGACGCAAAAATTGGAAAGACACGAATTCTTGTTCCTATCATTGTTTTTGCAGAAGCAACAAAGAAACTTCTTCAAAGAGGAATTTCGCAAAAAATCATCAATGACTTCTTTTCAGGGATTGAAGCGTCTGACAAAATTGAACTTGTTCTCTTAGACAAAGCAATTGCACAAGAAGCTGCAAAGATCAGCATGAGTTTTAGTATTCCTCTCATTGATGCGCTTGTCGCTGCAACTTCAAAACTTACTGGTTGTGATGCACTCCTCTCCGGAGATGATGATTACCTTCGTCTTGTTAAAGATAAATATTTGAAGAGAGAGTCTTTTTGAAGCATTGGATATGTTTATTTCTTCATCGCATGCAGTGTAAACTGCGCCAATAATGCTTCCAACTGCAAGAATTCATCAGAACCTTCTGTCATGCGAAATTCAATCTCGCCGCACTTATCCACCAATCGAACTTTTTCAGGATCAGCAATCTGGAGATTCCACACTTCTTTCTGGATTTGCTTAATAATATCTGATCCACTCAACCCATACTTGAGCATGGTTTCAAGAAGTTTTTCCCGTGCTGGAATGAATTTATTCTGCAATGCAAGATTGAGGAATTCATTGACTTCTTTTGGTTTCGCGACGCTTGCCAAGGAATAAATCTCATCTTCTGTTATCTTTGTCGCGACAGCAGCACAGCTTTGGAGAATATTCTCTGCTTTTCTGCAGTCTCCTTCACTGCAAATATACAGCGCCTCTTTTCCTGATTTGTCAATCTGAATTTTTTCTTCTTTCGCGATTTTGTCAAAGATTTCAAACATCTGTTCTTTTTCCAAAGGTTTGAACCTGAAAACAGTACATCTGCTCTGAATTGGGTCGATAATTTTGCTGCTGTAATTGCATGACAAAACAAATCTTGTAGTCTGCGTATAATTTTCCATTGTTCGACGCAATGCCTGCTGCGCTTCTTTTGTCAGCGCGTCGCATTCATCGAGAAAAATGATTTTGAACGGCACATTTCCCATTGCCCGCGTTCTCGCAAAATCTTTTACTTTTGTTCGAACAACGTCAATTCCCCGTTCATCAGAGGCGTTTAGTTCGAGGAAATTTTCTCTCCACTGCTCACCAAAGAGTTCTCTTGCAATGACTAACGCAGTTGTTGATTTTCCAACACCAGCTGGCCCCGCAAACATCAAGTGCGGCATATTTTTTTGACTAATAAACGCTTTTACTTTTGTAAGAATATCTTTTTGACCTTTGATGTCTGCAAACGCTTTTGGTCTGTATTTTTCCACCCACATAGAATGTTTTGATGCATTATCTGAGGTGTTTTCTTCACTTGCTTTGCTTTCTTCTTCCATAGAAATCTGGCAAGGTTGGAGTTTTATAAAGGTTGTGAGAATTACCCGCAAAAGAAAATTCACGAACCAGAAAAAGCTGGGTTCGTGTAAAAAGTAATAGTGTTGTAGCGATTCAAAGAAGCTGTTTTACAAAATCATCTCATTCCATGTTATTTGTCTTGGGTTTGGAAAGCTCATGTTAAATCAATTAAATAATGTCTTCTTCGGCGATAACCAAGAAATCTCCAATCGCAATCACCGCGCTGAACGGAATCAAAATGCTTCCTTCTTTGTCTTTTTCCAATTCTAATTTCTCTGTGTATGCTGTTGGATTCGCAAGAATAAGATGGATAAGTTCGCCGCTTCTGGTTTCAAATATCATATCGCCAACTTCGCCAAAGCGCTTTCCTGTTTTGCTGACTACTGTTTTTCCTAACAATTGCCGAGAAAATCGTTTTTCTTCTTCCATAAAAAAATTTTAACATCCGCACTCGCTTTGCTCGTGCTTATGAAAAATTTTTCACCTCACTGCTTTTGTTTTTTCTTATTTTTATTGTTTTTTGTATCTGAAGCATGACAAATATATTATTTTTTTTACTATGTTTGAATGCTCACAGTTTGTTTTTATAGTCTCCTCTTCTATATAAAGGTTTCTAAAACAAATTTCAACCATTCGCTTCGCTCATGAGAAATTTGTTCATCATATGTTTCTGTTTCAAAACTTTTAAAAAGAGCTATAGCCTTAAAAAAGACAAAAAATCCTTTGCTCTAAAATCTTTTGTGAGCGAAGCGAACAGAGAGGATTTTGTTTATGACGAGAATTAATCGAATGGTAATGCGTGGATTTAAATCCTTTGGCGAAAAAACAGATCTTGTTTTTGATCCGCAATTTAACTGCATTCTTGGCCCAAATGGAAGCGGAAAAAGTAACGTTGGCGACGCCCTCTGTTTTGTTCTCGGCAAAGGCTCTGCAAAGGGATTGCGCGCTGAAAAATCCGCGAATCTCATTTACAACGGCGGCAAAAGCAAAAAGCCTGCAAAAGAAGGAGAAGTCAGCATCTACTTTGACAACGCTTCACAGGTATTTCCTGTGCAAACCCCTGAAGTTAAAATCACCAGAATTATTCGCGAAAACGGGCAAAGCATTTACAAAATAAATGAAGAGCGCAAAACCCGCCAGGAAATGCTTGAACTCCTTGGCGCAGGAAACATTGATCCAGACGGCTATAACATTGTTCTGCAGGGCGATATTATCAGACTCGTTGAAATGTCTTCCATTGAACGTCGCCAGATCATTGAGGACATTGCAGGCATTGGCGTCTATGAAGAGAAAAAACAGAAGACCCTCAACGAGCTCGAAAAAGTTGACCAAAAACTCAATGAAGCGGAAATTATTCTCACTGAAAGAAAAACCTATCTTAAGGAGTTGAAACAAGAACGAGATCAGGCGCAGAAATACAAAGAGCTTGCTGACACTATCACAAAAAACAAAGCAACGTATTTGCATATGCAGATGGAAAAAAAGTCAGGCCAAAAAGATGGACTTTCAAAACAAATCAACGAGCATCAGGAAAAAATTTCCAAAAAAGAGCAGGAAATCACTGCGTTAAAGGTTACTGTCGCAGACAAAAAAACACAAATTCAAAAAATAAACAAAGAAGTTGAGGAAAAAGGAGAAAAAGAACAAGTCCAAGTTCTTCATACTGTTGAGAAACTGAAAGTTGACATTCAGGCAAATAAAGATCGCATTGTCATGTGTCAGAATGAAATTACCCGTCTTGGCACACGAAAAGATCAGCTCAGCAATTCTCTTTCTGAACTTGATGAGAAAATTGCTGAATTGCAAAAACAGTCGGAAAGCCAAGAAAAAGAAAAAACACGTATTACCAAAGAGATGAATATGATTCAGGAAAAAATTGACTCTTTCCGGAAAAAGAATAATATTGCAGGAGCAGAAAATATTGATAAAGAAATCGAGGAGCTTGACAAATTTATTGATGAAAAACAAAAAGAAGTGCAGGGGCTTCGCGAACAGCAGCAAAATCTTCTTCGTGAAAAAGACAAAATAGAATATCAAGTCCATACGCTGGATGAAAAAGTTGCAAAGGTTCTTGAACTTGAAAAACAGAACAAAGGAGAAATTGAAAAACTTAAACAGATGAAGCAGGAATTCAAGAAAGCAACGCTTGAACTCAATCAAGCATTGCAGGAAGATGCTTCCATTGGAGCGCAGTTTGCAAATGCCCGAGAGAAAATGCAGCGCGCTCAGGATGAACTCGCGAAACTGGAAGCACGACAAACACGTGTTCGTGAAAGCACATCGGGCAACATTGCCATTCAAAGTGTTCTTGAACAAGGATCTAAACTTGGCGCGGTCTATGGTCTTCTCTCTGAATTAGGAAATGTGAACAGCAAATATGCGCTTGCTCTTGAGATTGCCGCAGGTCCCAAACTTCGCAGCATTGTTGTCGGTGATGATAAAACTGCGGAGAACTGCATCACTTTTTTGAAAAGCAAAAAATTAGGCATCGCGACATTCCTTCCTCTCAATAAAATAAAAGGATCTTCTGCTGACGCAAACGCGAAAGCACTCGCAAGCGCACAGGGTGTTCATGGATTTGCAGCAGATCTTGTGACGTATGATGCCAAATTCAAAAATGTGTTTTCCTATGTTTTTGGAAATACGCTTGTTGTGGATAATATTACTGTTGCTCGTCGGATCGGTGTTGGCACTGTTCGCATGACGACGCTTGAAGGGGATCTTGTGGAACTTAGCGGCGCAATGCAAGGCGGCTACCGTGAACGGCAAAAAGGAAGCATGGGATTTCAGGAAAAAGAGGTTGTGGAAAATCTCAAGGACGTCGAAGCCGCGTTCGCAGACAGCCAGCGTGTGCTGACTATGCTTCAGGAAAAACGAAATGAGCTGGAAAAAAATATTACCCGCCTTCGCGAATTTAAGGCAAATCTTGAGGGAGATATTATCGCCAAAGAAAAATCACTGCATCTTGAATCTGATGATCTTGACGCAGACAAAAAAATGAGGAAAGATCTTGATAATCAGACAAAAGCTGTCGAGAAACAGCTTGATGAGATTCAGCAGCAGATTAGCACATACAATAAGAGTTTTGCAGAGGCAAAGATCAAGAAGCAGCAATTGCGCGACCGCATTTCCCAGCTTCGCAATCCATTGCTCATTGCGGAATTAAATACTTTTGAGCAGAAAAAAACAGAGTTTAAACAAAAAATCATGGAACTTGAAGGAAACATTCGCAATACTGCATTACAGATTACCAATATTCTTGCTCCTGAAAAAGAAAACATTTCCAAGATTTTAAAGCAGCATGAGAAAGAACAGCAGGATTTCAACGGAGAAATTACCCAATTACAGCAGTTGATTAAAACACAGGGAAGTGATTTAACAGAAAAAGAACGTGTCCAACGCGAGTTTTATGGCGCATTCAAGGATCTTTTCAAACATCGTGACGCACTTAGTGAACAGCTTCAGAAAGTGGAGAATCAGATTATTATCGCAGAAGAGCAGATTCGTTCTGTTGAGCAGAAAAAGAATGCGATCAGCATTGAGCACGCGCGCTTTAGCGCGGAATTTGCAGGCATGGAAGAGGAATGGAAACAATATACAGGCGTTGAGTTGTATACTGACAAAAATGAAGAAGACTTGAAGAAAGAAATCTGGGAATTTGAGCGAATGGTGCAGCGCCTTGGGAATGTCAACCTGAAAGCGCTTGAGATTTACGCAAAGGTTGAAGAAGAATACAATTCCCTTATTGAAAAGAAAAATTCGCTCGGCAAGGAAAAGGATGAAATCTTTGTCATGATGAATGAGATTGACACGAAGAAGAAAGAATTATTTATGAACACCTTTACCATGGTGAATCAGCATTTCCAGAATATGTTTCTTGCGATTTCGACGAAAGGTCAGGCGTATTTGGAAGTTGAGGATGAAAATAATCTCTTTGAAAATGGGGTTGCAATCAAGGTTCGCATTACCGGCAAGAAATTTATGGATATTCGCAGTCTTAGCGGCGGAGAAAAAACAATGACCGCGCTCGCGTTTATTTTCGCGATTCAGGAGTTTGAACCAGCATCGTTTTATGTTTTTGATGAAGTTGATGCAGCTCTTGATAAAATGAACTCTGACAAACTCGCGAAGCTTATTCGCAAATACTGTGATAAAGCGCAATACATTATTATTTCTCATAATGACGGACTTATCGCAGAAGCGGATACTCTTTATGGTGTGAGCATGACTGCGGATAACATGAGCAAGGTGGTGAGCTTGAAGGTGTAAAATTCTTACATGGGAACTCGGCGAAAGCCCCGCACTTCAGTGCGGGGATGAAGCCGTTAGTTCACATGTCTGATAATCCCGACGGCAAAGCCCACGCTTTTAAGCGTGGGATACGCCGTCTGGGATTATCTTTACATTCGGAAACTTTGTTTCCTCATGAAGAATTTTAATGAGAAGTGGTGTCTTTTCTGATCTCTTTTCATGAACTCGCTGCTTTAGAATCGCCAAAGAAACAGTACACGCATTAGCAACGCAAACTCGTTGTCCAATATTTATTATTAAAATTTAAAATAAGAATAAATCTCTAAAGATACAGAAGCAAAGCTGAGCGATTCAACGAGTTGTTGGTTCGTGTATTATCTTACACTCTTTTATTTCCCCTGCTCTATCAACATCTTCTTTATCTTTTCAGCAGTTTTTTCCCACTTGAACTTTTCTTCGACTGTTTTTCGCGCATTCTTCGCTAACTTTTCTCGTAATTTTTCATTTTCAATGAGTTGATTTATTTTCAAAGAAAGGACAAGCGAATTCTTGAACGGAAACAACATCCCATTATACTTTTCTTTGATGTATTCTTTGACATAGCCGACAGGCGTTGCAATCACTGCAATCCCGCACGCCATTGCCTCGAGTGTGCTTAACGATGTTGTTTCTGTCAAACTTGGCAACACATAAATGTCCATTGCCTGCAAATACGGAACGACATTATTCTGCTTGCCGACATGGATAATATTTCGTGAAGCTGTGAAGAGTTCTTCGTCCTCTTTGATTCCCTCCCCGACAATCAAGAGTTTGATGTTTTGATGTTTCTTTTCCACTCTTCGGAACGCTCTGTATAATGTTCCAATATCTTTCTCTCTCCCAATTCTGCCGCAAAATCCAATCACTATCTCTTTTGGATTAATGCCAACTGCTTTTTTTGCTTCTGCTTTATTTTGCGCCGGAATAAAGAGTTTTGTATCAGTTCCAAGCGGGACTATCTCTTTTGGTGTTCGTATTCCTAACACAGTGAGCTTTTCTTCTACTTCCTGCGTTGGAACGAGGAGAAGCGTGCATTTATTGTAAAGCCATCGCACGAGTTGTCTTGTCGCAATATTCGCGAATCTTTTTCCATATTTGATGCTTTTTGTGGTGAGTTCCCACTCAATACTATGAATAAAAGTCACGATTGGTTTTTGCAATTTTTTTGCCGCGAGAATGCCGCAAATTCCGATTGGGCCAAGCGTTTGTGAAAAAACAACATCTGCATTTTCAACCTGCCTTTTTATTTCAGCGTATTCAAAATGCGAGAAGTAAATGTCCGCAATCTTCACATTGAATAATGGGATTCTTATGATAGTAATATCTTTTATTTTTACTTGTTCTCCTTGAAAATCTGGCGCAATAATCGTAATCTCAAAATCTTCTCGCAGTCGTGGAAGAATTTCCAAAAGAAATCTGGTGACACCATCCCATCTCGGCAGAAAGCAATCTGTTGCAATAATTAATCTCTTCTTTTGTTTTTCTGTTGTCATTTGTTTCTCTTTTAAAATTCTTCATGAGCACGAGGTGCGAATGCAAGAATTTTATTCATTGTAACTTTGTAAACTTTTCAGCATATCTGTATCCATACGCCAAGCCATTGACAATTGCCCGCGCATACATGGATGGCATCATCGTCACTAACGCAAGCAATTGACTCTCATGATACTTCAATGCCTGCACTTTCATAGGCATTGTTTCTGTAATATCACTCACGAGTTTTGGAAGATTTCTGTTTCTGAGATTGAATGGATTCCAGATGTCAAACGTGTATAACTCTTCTTTGTATTTCAGCTCTTTCAGAATGGAAAGTATGATGTTATTGACTGCTTTGTGATCTGGATGCGGATCATCTAATGAATGCGTGAATATTTTTGTTGGTTTTTTTTCTTGGATTGCTTTCACAATAATTTGTTTCCACTTCTTTTTCGTAAACTCATTGAAAAAATCTCCTTCTTTGAGTCCTAGCAAAATTGATTTCTCAATGCAAAGAATATCATCTGCCTGATGGAGTTCTTTCATTCGTGTTTTAATGATTTCTTCCTTATGAAAATGCGGATGCGATGCTTCACCAAAACTGAAGATGTAAACAATCACTTCTTTTCCTTGTTTTGCGTATTTTGCTAATGTGCCGCCTGCTCCAATAATCTGGTCATCGTTATGCGCGCTGAAGACAAGGATGGTTTCTTTTGGCATGATTGGAACTAAGGAGATATTGCTTATTAATGTTTTGTTAGAATAAGAAGTGCGTCGGCCGGGATTCGAACCCGGATCAAAAGCTTGGAAGGCTTCTATTTGCTAGTTCTTATACTCTCGTATGAAGAACTCCTAGCCGTTGGACTACCGACGCACGATTGTCCACCTCTGAGAAGAAACCATTTATTTATAAATTTACTGCTCGTTGTTTTTCAAGTTCTATTCTCACGCACTAGCAAAAGAAAATTCACGAACTAAGAAAGCTTTGGCGAACACAATAATTATTTTTAATATATTCTTCGAAGAAATTATCTCATTGAAATATTCAGACAATAAATAATAATTACATGAAGATACAGTAGCGGTGCTTGTTCGTGAGCAAGAGCAGACGGTTCGTGTGTTCCTTTGCTATTTAGTTGTGTTTATAACAATTTAAATTTATTCAATCTTCCCAACCCTTCTCTCATGCTTTCCTGCTTCAAATTCGCTGGAAAGCCATTTTTCAATGCATTCTAGAATTATTTTTTCTTCTGTTGTTCTTGCACCCAAACAAAGAATATTCGCGTCATTATGTTTCTTTGCCATCTCTGCTTCATATGCAGTTGTCACATGCGCAGCTCTGATATTTTTGTATTTATTCGCCGCAATACTCATGCCAATTCCTGTCCCGCAAATTAAAATACCTTTCTTTGTTGCATCTTTGCTGACTTCTTCTGCGACTTTTTTTGCAATATCTGGATAATCACAGCTTTCTTCAGAATTTGTTCCTGCATCTATGACTGCATACTTTTTTTCCTGCAAAAATTGCTTTACTTTTTCTTTCAGTTGAAATCCCGCATGATCTGCGCCAATAATAATTGCCTGTTTCATTTTTTGTATGGTCTCTTTGTAGTTTATGGTTTTGAAAATGCCAGTGCCGCTTACGATGATGTTTGCTCCTGCATTGAGAGGAATGTATATATTTTCTGTTTTAATGCCGCCATCCACTTCAATGTTTTTGTTTGGGAAAAGGTGTCTAAGCTTTTGTATTTTTTCATTTGCTGATTCTATGTATTGCTGCCCACCTTTTCCCGGGACAACAGTCATCACGAGAATAAAATCTGCAGTTTCGCAATATGGAAGAATCTTTTCGATTGGTGTTGCTGGATTTATTGCAATGCCTGCTTTTTTTCCTGCTGTTTGTATCTTTTTTATTGCTTCATTGTGGTTTGCTTTGCTCTCGCAATGAATGGAAATTAGGTCTGCTCCTGCTTCTATAAAACTTTCAATATATTTTTCTGGCTCTTGCACCATCAAGTGAACATCAAGCGGCAAAGAAGCTGTTTTTTTAATTTGCGCTGTTATCTTTACATCAAGAAATGGTGTTTTGTTCTCCACAAAAATACCGTCCATGACATCGATGTGGATGATATTTGCGTTTGCTGCTTCTAACTTTTTTATTTCTGACTCTAATTGATTTATGTCTTTGATTGCGAGGATTGATGGCGCTATTTTGATTTGATTCATATCATAAGAAAATACTGTTTTGGTTAAAAATGTTTATACAATATCTTTACTAAATTGAATTTCTAAAGAATTTTTACTGAGTACTTTCACACTTTCAACAATTCCTTCTTTGATGCCATATTCTTGTACTTTTTTTGGTAGAAGTGCAGCTATGGAAGAACCAACTTTAATTATCTTTTTTTTTATGATTCATACCCCATTCTCTGTCCCATGTACTTTGAATCATCTTCATCATCCTTAGGACCTTTGCCGCTGTAATTACTTGAAGAACTGCTATAACTCCCGCTGGGCGTATTGCTGCTATATTCTCCACTTGGTGCATTTGCGCCATAACTTTCGCTGGTGGTATTGCTTCCATACATGACTGCTTCACTTCCTCCGCCGCCAGTAAACTCTGTTGCTTCTTTATTGCTCATGTGAAAGGTGTCCTGTAAAAACTGCACGCAGCAAGGACAGGTTCGCACTGGCGCTCCATGCTGTTTTTGTCCACTGCTCTGCCATAATTGCTGCTGCTGCTCCATACGCTGTTCTTCAATTGATTTTTGTTTTTGTTCTTCTTCGCTCTCTCCTGCTTGACCAATACTATGCTGTTTTCCAATCATCGCGTTTGGATCTCCCTGCGTAAAAGAAAATAATGTCTGCCCCATTGGCTGCATATGCTTTTCTCTGCTGTTTAACATGTGAATATCTAACGCTCTCTTAATACGTTCTTTCTTCTCATTATCAGACACCATTGCATCTATGCTTTCTTCAAATTTGTGCTCTTGACTGAATTGTACCATTGTAAAAATTCTTTCTCCTCGCTACGCTCGGAAAGAATTTTTCCTTGCGTTTTTTAATATTTTCTCTTTAAATTCTTCATGAGCCATACGAAGTATGGCGAATGTAGAATTTTATACAATACATGCTTTTAACTCTTGCTCTAATTTTTGGCAATCAAACCGTTCTCCAATAAAAATAATATGCGTCTCCTTTTTCTTGTCCAATTTCTCTGCTGTTTTCACATCAATTCTTCTTCCCACTTGTTGATAGATTGCTTTATTTTCGAGACCTTTGAACCAGATGATTCCCTTGCTTCGGAATATATTGTCAGGCAACTGCTGCGCGAATAATTGGAATTTGGTAATGTCGAGTGGTTTTTCTGTCTTGAACATAAAAGAAATTATTCCTTCTTCATCGATGTGATTTCCAAATTCATCATGGCCATGATCCTCTTCTTTCCACTTTCCTTTTTTATCCACAAATCTCTTGACATCAAATTGTCCAATATTGAGAATGAGTTGGAGCGGGATTTTGCTTTGTATTGTTTCATGGATTCGCGCGTGCGGCGCAAGCATTTCAATTTGTTTTTTGATGTGCTCTCTTTTCTTCTCACTTACTGTGTCTTTCTTGTTCAAGAGAATAATATCTGCTGCCTTAATTTGATCCTCTCCGCTGCTTCGCTTCAGATTCTGTTCAAAATGATCCGCGTCCACCAGTGTCACAATTGCGTCGAGCTCTGTTAATTGCTGGAGTTCTTTCAAGAAAAATGTTTGCGCAACTGGTGTTGGATTTGCCAACCCGCTTGTTTCAATGATTAACGCATCCAGATTCTTGTGGGTTTTGATTATTTTGAGAATCATGTTGATGATGTCTCCACGCACCTGACAGCAGATACAGCCGTTGCTTAATTCAATGATATCTTCTTTTGTTTTGACTATCAGTTCATTATCAATTCCAATTTCTCCAAACTCATTGACGATGACTGCGACTTTTCGTTTCTTGTTATTGGTGAGAATATGATTGACTAACGTTGTTTTTCCAGAGCCAAGATAACCGGTGATGATGGTGACAGGGAGTTTTTTTTCTGCTTTTTGTTTTGGCTCTTTTCTCTGTCTTATTTTTGTTTCTTTTTTCTTCTTACCCATACATCCTCAGAAAT
>JACRKI010000046.1 GCA_016215305.1 Candidatus Woesearchaeota archaeon
ACAGAAATATTGAAATTTGTTAACTGCGTTGGATCTTCTTTTGCAGTAATAAACTGCAGAATTTCCGGATGATCCACTCTTAGGATTGCCATATTCGCTCCTCTTCGTCTGCCCCCTTGCTTGATGATTGCAGTTGACGCGTCAAAAAGCTTGAGGAAAGATAATGCGCCAGATGATTTTCCCATTGTTGATTCGATCGTATCATCTTTTGCCCTCAGTGTTGAGAAATTAAATCCTGTCCCTGATCCGTGCTTATGGATCTGCGCCGCGACTTTCATTGAGGAATAAATTCCTTCAATGGAATCTTCAATCGGAAGCGCATACGCCGCAATCACCTGCGGATAATCCGTTCCTGCATTCATTAAACACGGACTGTTTGGCAGAAAATAGAGATTTTGCAAGAGCTGGAGAAATTCCTGCTCTGTTTTTTTTACGTCAGGATTTTTATAATCTTTATCTTCTTTTGCGATTGCTTTTGCGACCCTTTCAAACATTTGCTGCGGGGTTTCTGTCACTGTTCCATCTTTGCTTTTCAGAAGATATTTTTCTTTGAGAATGATTAACGCGTTAATATTCATACGCTTATCGACAAATCCGCCGACAAGTTCCTGCTTTTTTGCTCGAATCTTTGCCTGCTCTTCTCTGTAAATGATATACGCTTTTGCTGTTTTCACATGCCCTTTTTCGATAAGCACTCTTTCGACAATGTCCTGAATGTCTTCAATTGTTGGAATATTGGATTCGCTAAAATGCTCATTGACATATTCGACGACTTTTTCCACAATTGGCTTTGTTTTTTCCCTGTCGTAACTTCCTACTGCTTCCGCAGCCTTAGAAATAGCGGTGTATATTTTTTCATGATCAAACGGAACGATTCTGCCATCTCGTTTCCGAATTTTTGTGACTGGCATGTTGTTTATGGTGTTTTATAGAGGAGCTTTATTTAAAACTTGTGGAACAAAATCCTTGAGTAAAGATAATGTCGACTGCATCGACATTATCAGACATGTGAACTTGCGGCTTCATCCCAGCACTAAAGTGCTGGGCTTTCGCTGAGTTCCCATGTAACTAAATATATGCCGCAATTATCTTTCCCACTATTGGAATATATCTTTGAATGGTATTTCTCATCCCATGCAGGAAAAAGTCCGGATTTTTTTTTAATCTGCGCCGCATATACTGGATTCCATCTCCTTTCGTGATTTCCACCGGCGCATAATAACGAACAAGAGCACCTGCCTCAAAAAGTTTTTTTTCAAGCGCATAGCCATTCTGCACCCCTCTCAAAAACTGAAACTCATACCTTCCTGATGGAAATTCTTTGTCTGCTATCATTCTCCTGATCCGACGCACAAACTCCGGATCATGTGTTGCTATTTCCACATAGGCTCCTGCATTAAAAAGCTGGTATACCTGCCTGACAAGATTTACTTTTGCTTTATCTCTCTCATTTGTTCCCAACTCCTCTGGTACTTGATAAATCCCAATACACGCGCGAATGCGCATTGCTTGTCTCGGAATTGGATATGTCTCTTCAAAAAGTTCTTCTATATCTGTTTCTGTTCTGTTTAATCGTGATTGCAGCACTATTCCAACATTTCTTTTTCCCTGCAGCCAAAGATCCTTTGCATATCTCAAGGTTCTTTCTGTCCAATGATGATCTTCCATATCCAGCGTCACTGAAACGCCACTTTCTTCTGCAAAAGAAACCAGACTTTCTAAACGCTCAACAAGTTTACTTTCTGACTCTTCAAGCGTATATCCATCTTCTGCAACCGCGCATATGGCACTCGACTTGAGAGAAAGAGAAGCATACTGTTCCATGCCCTTTCTTTTTATAATGCTAATAAGCGTCCAATACGCCTCATAATATCTTTCAGCCTGCTCTGTTGTTCTTGCTCCTTCTCCTAACACATC
This sequence comes from Candidatus Woesearchaeota archaeon, assembly GCA_016215305.1. Classification (GTDB taxonomy): domain Archaea; phylum Nanobdellota; class Nanobdellia; order Woesearchaeales; family DSVV01; genus JACRPI01. The sequence continues at coordinate 1,918 of JACRKI010000046.1, forward strand.
AAGAGAAGCAAGTCTTCCATACTTTGCGTATTCTTTTTCTACTGTTGCAATTCCATCTTCAAGCGAATGTCCTGCAATATATGGCTCTGCAAGCCAGTTAAAGAACCATCTTCCCAATCTGCTCTCCGGCGCTTTGTCTATAATCAATGCTCGCAATCGCTGCTCTAGTGTCATCACGAAGAAGAAATTAAGATTATGTTTTAAAGGTTGTGTTAAGAATTGTGTGCACCTAATGAAAAGATTATCTCGAAAAAAACTAATACTCAATTCCTTTTCTCGCCTTAATTCCTTTCTGCCACGGGTTCTTGATTAAATGCAACTCAGAAACATAATCCGCGTATTCATACAATTCTTTTGGCGCGTCTCTACCTGTCAACACCAACTCGACTTTGCCTTTGTTTTTGATTAATTGAATCACTTCTTCGATCGGAATTAATTTTTTGTCTAACACGCAATTCATCTCATCAAGAATCACTAAATCATACTTGCCACTGTGAATAATCTCTTTCGCATGCTCAAGTCCTAGACGCGCCGCGTCTTTTTCTGCAAGATCTGGTTGAAAGACAAACCTTCCTGTTGTGTCTTTTTTTGCAAACTCGCCTAAATGCGTCTGCGCTTTCTGACGCTCCTTCACTGCATCCACGCCATACTGCTCCATTGTAAAATTCGGCAAATATTTTGCTCCTTTTAACTCTCCTGTCCAGCCACTCTTCAAAAATTGAATCATATACACTTTGTATCCTGTGCCGACAGCACGCAGCGCCAATCCTAATGAAGAAGTTGTTTTTCCTTTTCCATCGCCTGTAATGAGATGGGTTAATCCAAGCGCTTCTTTACTCTCTTCGCCATGCACCACAATTGGTTTTTTTAATTTTGTTACCATAAATCTCCCTATTCGCTCACTTCGTTCGCTCGCAAGAGATTTATGGAGCGAAACATGAAAACGAGTACTAAAATAAAGAAAGGCAATCATAATAAAGGTTTTGGTTTAATGATGGGTTGGCACTGGATAGATGGAGAAAATAAAATAAATAATTAACCCTAAAAAGAAAATTTTGAACAAGGTTGGGTCAAGGAGGTTCATGAACGTAGAAGTGCTTGTTTGATTATAAAGATTGCTTGGAAAAAATCATTTTCTGAGATACAGCAGGTGATTTTTTCTAAAATTCTCCTTGAAAATAATAATTTTTTCTTATTTATAAGCTTCAATTTCTTTCAAAATCCAATTAACTAAATCACTTGTGAGAAAAAGCGTCGAATCATTTGAAATCTTTTTGACGATAATTATGACCTCCTTTTTGCTGATTTTTTTTTCTCGAAATGCGCGCAAAAGAATTCCTAAAGTACCATGCACGTTGAGATGAAATCGCTTCGCAACTTCTCTTGCTTCAAGATCATCTGTAAAGAAAAGAGATATTCGTTCTTGTTGCGCAAGCGCAATAGCTGTTGCTTCTCCTAAATCAATTTCATACGCTTCTACGAGAATTTTTGCAATATTCTTGTAGCGGAGAGAAAGTTGTTTTATACTAAGACTCTTGACTTTATGCAAAGGGACAGAATATCGTTCTAATTCATTTTTAATTTCCTGTGTGATACTTTTTTTTTGAATAACCTCTAAAGTAGAGAGTGCATGAACTTCATGCAAATGAAGAAATGGACCAGTATCAAATACTGCATCCCCTATTTTAGCCATAAAGACCCCATTTGACATCTTCTTTTATGGCACTCTCTAACCGCTCTGCTTTCATTTTTTTGATCATATCTCGAACAGCGTCACGCATAAACTCAGACCTGCTTGCATACCATCCTTCTTCAATAATGGCATCCATTTCTACTTCTAATTTCTTTGTCAGTTTTGTTGGGATTACTTCCATAGAGATCACCAAATCGTATTACTATGGTAATACTATTTAAA
>JACRKI010000047.1 GCA_016215305.1 Candidatus Woesearchaeota archaeon
ACTTAAAATTATCAGAACAAAAGGCGGCAACATGAAAACGCTGGTCATGGCTGCGCAAGTGATCAACGCGATTGATCCATCGACAAAGAAAGCGTTGAAAGTGACCATGAAAACTGTTGTGGAGAATCCGGCAAACAGACATTATGTTCGTATGAACGCATTAACCCGCGGCGCGGTTGTTGATACAAATCATGGCAAATGCAGAATCACCTCGCGGCCAGCGCAAGATGGCTGCGTGAATGGAATTTTAGTGAAATAGTTTCTTTTTCACCTTAACTTTTTTAAATCAAACTACATTTTTCTTTGAATATGGTTATGTCTGATACAGATTATCCAGGAAGAACAGCAAGAAGGTATGTGCTGTCATATAGAGTAGAGGGAGCAGATAGAAAGATAATGCTTGATCCTAGCGCATTTTGGTTTGGTCACCTGCGCCTCATGACAAGAAAAGAGAAAAGAGAAGCTGCACAAGTATGGCAGACATGGCATGCTCATCCTCAAAATGCAAAAGATTTTCCAGTAGACAATCGTTTGTTTTATGTTCCATTTGAACAAAGAACATACACACGAGAAAGAAGCACGAAAGGGTATAAAAAAGCTGATCTTAATTTAGTTGAGCAGTCTCTTCCTTCTCTTGAATGGATCATTCAACATGAACTTCATGGCAAACAAAGCAGAAAATTTAAGTCCGCACATTCCTGGAATCGAGGTGCTGATGAAATTTTTTATCTTGGACATCCTACTCTCTCACCATATGCAGGCACAATAGAAACTGTTGCGCATGTTCGATCAGACTCCAGCGCAAGAAATCCTGAGGTTCCGGCATATAGGATAGTTACTATCACTGATCTTTTTGGAACACCAGGCCACTTTATTACAAACGCGACCTCTGTTGCAGAAGGATTTGCCTGGGATGCAACAAAAGAAGGACGCACTGAAATTGTTGTTGTTGACAAGCACGCTGCAGCAGTTATGGAACTTGCAAAATATAATCCTTCAGCATTTAGAAATTACCATCCAAGTTATGGAACTGCATTCCTTCCCTTTGATTTCAGAACTTCTTTCAAACATGAAGGGGTTGCCTTTAGAGAGCCAGAACATTTTCCTGGCATTGCGCCAGACCGACGTGTACTTCTTACAGATTTATTGATGTATTATCTTTTCCATGGACAGAACGGCGGCACTGCCTTTGATATGTCTAAAAAACTCATGCAGATGAACTTTCTGATGGATTCTTCAGTGGTCGCTGCAATTAGAGAGGAAAGAATGCGTTTTGAAGTAGTAACGCATGGACACGCAAAACCGGAAATAGAAGAGAGCAAAGTTCGTTTGCTGAGAAGAGTATATACAGACATCAATAATGATCTCATTCATAAAGGATATGCGCTTGATGGATATACATTAGAATTTGGAGGAAGTGATTGGGAAACTGTTGCGTTTAATTATGTAGGCCATGGCGAAGAAAGCGCGCGGGTTTTATTTCATCCAACGTATGCAGTTCCTCCTGTAATTATTTACAAGAAAACGCGAGCAAACGGAAATGGAACAGAAGTAATATCACACGATAAATCACCGCTTGCATTCCTTGCAAAAATGCCTCATGTTTCTGTCGATGATTGGACACGACGAAAAGTTGATACGGTTATAGAGGTTCCAAATGCGTTTATTGCTGATGAACTAAAACAAGATTATAGAACAGCAATTGCAGCAGCATATGAAGGAGGAATTGCTCAGTTTAGGAATAATGTCACTGCGCGATACATGTATGGCAATGCTGCACAAAAAGAAATGGGACGGAAAATGCTGTGGCTTGTTAATGGATCATAACTGAAACTTCAAAAGCGTTTCCTTCATTTCCCCAACAGAAGCAACCTTTCCTAATGCAATCCGCAATGGCGCAGCGTTTGGAATTCCTTTGGTAAAATAACTTGCCTGAATTTTCAGATTTGTGAATTTTAATCCTTCATATTTCTCCCACAAATCAACGTACTCAAAAAATAAATCAATAGTATCTTTTTGCGGCAGCTGCTTTCCCGTTTGCAAATAATGATTGATGCGGGAAAAAATAAAAGGATTGCCGCACGCAGCACGGCCAACCATCACTGCATCAACACCAGTCGCGTCAAACATTTCTTTTGCTTTGAACTCATTGATGACATCTCCATTTCCGATTACTGGAATGTTCATTGCTTCTTTAACTTGGCGAATAATATTCCAATTTGCAACACCACTGTACTGTTGCTCAAGCGTGCGGCCATGCACAGCAACAGCAGCTGCGCCTGCGGATTCCACTGCTTTCGCTAATTTCAAAACAGTAATATTGTTTTCATTCATGCCGATGCGCATTTTGACAGTCACTGGTTTTTCGCTGACAGAAACCATTGCTGAAACAATTTCGCGAACTTTCTCTGGCTGATTCAACAATGCCGCGCCAGCGCCAGTGCAGGTGACTTGATGGGAAGGACAGCCAAAATTAAAATCAACAATGTCAGTTTTATCCTGCAAAAGTTGCGTTGCTTTTTTGATGTCAGCAATTTCTGAACCAAAAAGTTGAATGGAAACCGGTCGTTCTTCTGGAGCTGTCCGCATCATTTTTATCGCGTATTCATTTTCGCGCGAGATTGCGGTTGCGTTGACAAATTCGCTGTAGACTAAACCTGCGCCATATTTTCGCGCCATGACGCGAAACGCGATGTTGCAGACTCCTGCCATTGGCGCGAGACAGGTTGGGCTATCGAATGTATAATTGCCAATCTTAAATTGCTTCATGAAGAGAGAGTTTGTGAGGAGTGTTTTAAAAGATTTGCACAAATAGACATTGTCATCTCTTCGCCATCTCTGTTTTGTCTTCTAATAGGTTTGAATTATTAAAAACTCTCTAAAAATAATAATTACCCCATTCACCGAACTTCTCTTCAATTAATAGCTCCTATCTAATTATTCATTAGGTGAATGGGTCCCACGACGTTTTAGCTTTTCTTATTCATCTCAAAGCATCTTGTTCTACTAAAAGCATTTGCTGAGCGAATAAAAAAGCAAGACACATGTCTATTACAAGAAAAGTAAAAAAAGACAGTAATCAAGAAAGAATGCGAGAAGGCAAGTATTCCTCTCGGACCATTGAGTTTGATCGAAATGGTTTTAGATGAGATCAAGCGAGAGAAGATTTTTTCTTCTCCTTCATTATTATTTTGAGTGGAAATAAGGAAGAGATAAATGATTATAACCAGACAATGTCAATGAGCACATAAATATTTATAACCTTGTACAATACATCATAAATAAATGAAAGAATTTTTTTGGGGAAACAAAACACCAATAATAACGTCGCTTTTTATTTTTATCTTCATGCTCTCACTTTTCCTTTACTATCAAGAGCCTGGATTTTTTCAGCATGACATGGTCGAATTCGCCATGTATGCGGAATATGAAGTGCTCAACCAGTATGATGCGTTGTACCAACCCTATTTTTCAACTGTTATTTCTCACGGATTCCCGTGGAGAACAGGAACAAATTATATCACCACAGGGATGTTCTTTTTTTGCATAATTTGGGAATATCTTCAGAGCAAACAACCATGTGGACGCAGTTTTTGTTTGGCTCGTTTGCAATGGTTTTGTTGTATTTATTCTTATTGGAGCTATACGAAAATCAAACTGCGGCAGTTATTGGGGCATTGCTTTTCGGATTAAGCGCGTCATTATTCAATGCAGTGCTTTCCAAAGAACACGGCACAGAATTTTTCTTCGCGTTTTTGGCAATGTATTTGCTATTGCTTGGAATAAAAAATAAAGAAAAGAGAACTGCGTTATTCTTTTCTGCAAGCTGCGCGCTTGGATTTTTGTTGTGGATGCGAGAGAGCGGATTGTTTTTCCCAATTATTTTTTATGGATTCTTTTTGGTGGAAACAGTTGATTTTAATGTTCTAGAAAAGAGATGGAAAATTAACAGAGAAATATTGACTCTAAAAAATTGTTGTGCGCTCTTTGTGCCGTACTTCATTCTCGCGGCAATGGCGTTTTATATGTATGTCTGGATGCTGCTTCAAACAGGACTCTCAACAAACACCGGAACATTATTTGCAATGATTCCTGAAATAGTTCAGAGCATCAGAGATTGGTATCCTGAACTATTTTTTGTTTTCCTGGGAATAAGTATTTTCCTTGGAATACAAAAGAAAGAGAAAAGAGTCCTATTTTTTAGTGGAATGATAATACTATTCATTCTTCTATTCAGCAAAAATAAAACATTTGATCTGCGGCAGATTGGAATCTATGTTTTTTTTCCTGCAGCTGCAATCATAAGTTATGGAATAACTAATTTATTGAGCAGATGGACTGGCTGGCAGCGAGCAGGGCTGTTGTTTCTCATCGGACTTCTGTGTATACAAGTTTTTTTGCCCGGTGTTTCTCTTTTTGAGCAACGAAAAGCACATATCTACACCAAAGAATTTGGTGAAGGAATTGCGGCTGTTGTTCCAGAAGAAAAAAGTGTTGTTTTTGTGCAGAAAGACTTCTGCTTGTTTGTCGAGTATTATGGAAAACGTGTTTGTGAAGGACTGCCGGATGACTTTTTTACTGCAATCAACAGAAGACTTGCAGAGGGAAAGCGTGTGTTTGTGTTTTATGAAGCGGGATTTGGATTTTATTCTAACGACATGAAAACAGAGATTGAACAAAAATATAAATTAACGCAGGCGTATTCTGGGAAATTTGAAACATTCCATCATGCGGATTTAAAGCCGCAGGTGTATAATGAGACGCTGGTTGAAGTGAAAAGTATGCAATAAATTTTTAAAGCTGTTTTTATTCTTTTGTTTTATGACCGCACCTTTTATTATCACTCCTAAGAGCCTCACACTTAGTCCTCGCATCAACAATTGTTTTGCGACAACGCCTGCAATAACTTTAGATGGATATTGTATGGAATTTCTATTCATTCCTCAAGGCGCAGAGTATCCTCTGTTTAGAAAAACAGTTTCTATTAGTGTTTTAGAAGGGAGATTAGAAAATCCTCAATTGCAAAAGTATGAGACAGGATATTATCCAACAAAAGATGGAAGAACAACATTCACTTCAATGCAAGCAGCAGCAGAAAGCCTCTTATTTCTTGCGTATGATACGACAGAAAAGAATGAAGAAAGAGAGCACCAGAAATATGCACTTGGTTATGTCCTTGGTCCAAATCTGGCGTGGATTGACGTTGAAAGCGGAAAAATACCCCGCAGGAATCCAAAAAAGCGTTATAGAACAGATCCAAAAATTGAAATTGCCGGGAACAGAGAAGGAAGGGATGTGCATTGGCGTATGAATCTCTGGCATTTAATTGAAAATTTGAATGGAGGGATTCATACTCATGCAGAGGATCATCCTCAATTTCGCGAATTTCATGTGCAATTGATTGGCAATGGAAAGATGGTGAAGTATCGTAGTCAGAATTCTAACAGTGCATATGAGCATTATCCAATGAGAATCGGCAGAGGTCATCCTCTTTTTTGTTCAGAGGAAAAATTGGCTATAACATATCCACGGCATGCGTATGTTACTGGAGACAAGGGCGCTGTTTTTGCCGCGCTGGAAGAGGTGCGTACATGATTCAAAAAGGAAAATACAAACACTTCAAAGGAAGCATCTATGAACTTATTGGAATTTGACATGAGCGAAAGTGACAAAAAATAAGTAATCATTAAAAACTTGAAATACCATTATAACTAGTATGTCGCGAATGATACAAGGTCTGAGCACAAGAGCAGAGCTTGAACTATTTTTGGTCTCAAAACGCGCAAAACCTGCCGCGCTTATCACTTTTGATGCGTTTGTTGCTTGGATTGATGAAGATAGAACCGCTCGCCAGAATACTTGCTCTGCTGACCTTGCTCAGTCCCATTCCTTGTCTGAAACAGATCTTCGGAATCTTGAAATATATTTTCCTCATTTTTCAGTTAGGTATCGTCTTCGCGAGAGAAGAAGTTATTGCGTCTCTGGAGTATCTGAAAAAAAATGCTCCATAGATATTGCAAGCTATTATATTGGACAGAATAAGGACTCTCTTACTGCACTCATTCAGGCATTCAATGAGGGAGATGATGAGACTACTGGACAAGCGCTTGGTTTTCCAGAAGAGGCATGTCGTTCGTATGGAAAAATGATTCTAGGAGTAAAACGAAACGACAGTTATACTCAAGTGCAGCTTGCGCGAGCGCGAGATGCACACATTCCTGTTCCTTCATGGATGGCATATGTTACTTGGGTTCCTGATGAACTGGATTTTGTAGCAGGCAGAGTTTCAACATCAACACAAGAGCTCGCAAAACTATATCAGCTTATGACAAGAGAATTTAATGCAGAACTTGCCCAGCGTGTTGAAACAAAGTTTAGAAATGAGGCGCTCCCTGTTCGTTGGCAGTTAAAGCCTGATGGATGGTATGAAACACAAAATCCTGGATTTTATAGTGAACGCACCATATTTTCGTAAATCGTTCTCGTGCGTTCACTAGATTGCAAACGCAAACAAGTTACGATAATTTATTGCGTTTGCTATAATTCTTGTTCTGTCTCATAATGCTTGACTTATATTTTTCCGGATGAAATGCAGTAAGCGTGATTATCTCTGCTTTTATTTTTCTGTTCTTTAATTCCGCTTCAATATTCTGCTTGTCCTGATCGTAGCCAAAACAGAGTACTGCTGGTTTGTGCTCTTCTATCACTTTATAAAAATCATCTTCGTAACCGAGGAGTGCTTTATTGACTATTGGGCAGGATTTTACTTTTTCGAGTCTTTGAAGTTCATTTTGGTGCGGCGTAAATCCTTTGATTTTCCTGACACTTGTGTCCCGCGCAACAACGACGACCAAGAAATCTCCATGTTTTTTTGCTTCTTTGAAAAGATGGAGATGTCCTTCATGCAGCAGATCAAATGTCCCAAAAACCATGACTTTTTTCATGTGAATAAAAGATTTGAAAGGGATATTTAAGGGTTGTGGAAGAAAATATTTAATAGTGCGTACGCAGGTTCGAATCCTGCCATCCGCATGAACGCAGTGAATGCCGGATGGCAGGTTTGATAATCTCGAATTACGAAATACACCATGTCGAATTTCAATTGTAGACTTTGTCTACGGGAGATAGACTCCAATAGTATTTCGAAATGCATGAATATACAGTGGCGTTGCTGATGCGCGTATTGAAAGTAATCTGTTCGCGTATTATCTTTTGTAGTGGTTAACTCCATCATTAAAATAAGTAATATTCTCATTTTTAGGCGGAAGATTTAAATATATGTAGTGGTTAACTATACTTATGGTAAGCATAGTCACTAAAACGATCAAAGGCAAAGAGTATCTCTATCTTGTGGAATCTGAACGAGAGGGAGATCAGGTGAGGCAGAAGACTATTAAGTACATTGGAGTAAAAAGACCAATCCTTGAAGAAGAATTTGACTGCATGAAAATTTCTCATAAGAAAGAAGACTGGATTCTTCATGAAACAAAAGATGAACTTTCGTATCAGCAGCAGGAAGAGATGAAAAAAGTGTCTGACACGTATCAGCAGTATGTGAAGCATCTCGACACTGTTTCAAAAGAAAAAGAAAGAGAGAAGTTTCTCAGCGCGTTTATTGCAAATAGCAACGCAATTGAAGGATCGACATTGAGTGTGAAAGATACATTCCAATATCTCTTTAATGATATTGTACCAGCAGGAAAAAACAAAAAAGAACTCTTCATGGCTTTCAATCTCCTGCAAGCATGGGAATATGCGGAGAAACATGCGCATCTTTTTCCAACAGAAGCAGATATAAAAACATTGCATGCCTTAGTGAATAAAAATATAGAAGAGGAGAATACGCTTGGAAAATATAAAAATACCCAAAACTACATTGGTGATGTTTTTACTACTTCCTTTCTGTTTGTGGAGGAAAGAATGAAATCTCTTTTTTCCTGGCTGAAAAAAGCAGAAACAGAAGTCAATGATTTTGAGATCGCGTTTCAATCACACGCGCAATTTGAGATTATTCATCCTTTTATTGACGGCAATGGAAGAGTGGGAAGACTTTTGTTAAATTGGCTGCTTCTCCATAAAAATTTGGCGCCTCTTGCAATTCATGTGGAAAGAAGAAGCGAATATATTACTGCCCTTGATAATGTAAGAAAGGAAAAAGTTGAAGCGATCTGTTTATTTTGTTACAAAGAATATATGAAGCAGTATAAGTTTGTGGAGATGTAAAACTATATAAAACAAAACAATACAAACAATCTCATGGACTACTCCAAACTCGTCGAAGTATATGAAAAATTATCAAAAACATCCAAACGATTAGAGAAAACAGCAATTGTCGCAGAACTTCTTCGAGAAACAAAAACAGAAGAAGCAGATAAAATAACGCTTCTCATCAACGGCAGAGTGTTTCCGGAATGGAGCGAACAAAAGATTGGTGTCGCGTCCAAAATTATCAGCAAAGCAATCGCAGTCGCGACAGGAATTGCTCCTGAAAAAGTAGAGCAGGAATGGAAAAAAACAGGAGATTTGGGAGATGTCGCGGAAAATCTGATTCAAAAGAAAAAACAGGCAACTTTGTTCTCCAACAAACTAAGTGTCACAAAAGTTTTCACCAATCTCCAAAAACTCGCAACAATCAGTGGAGAAGGATCTGTTGATCAAAAAGTCCAACTGCTTGCAGAACTGCTGACGAGCGCATCACCTGTGGAAGCAAAATATCTGATGCGGACAGTATTGGAAGAACTGCGTGTCGGCGTTGGAGAAGGAAGTCTGCGAGACGCGATTGCGTGGAGTTGTTTCCCGCAATTTGTCCAGTTGTTTGGAGAAAGAGAAGAAACAGAAGTGGAAAAAGAAACAGAAAAGAAGACAGAAAAAGTAAAACAAAAATCAAAGAAAAAAGAAATTGATGAAAGCAGCTGCAAAAAAATAGAATCTATTGAAGAGATTGACAAATACAAACATACAGACAAACTTCTTTTTATCTCTGAAGAAGAGGCAAGACTAGCGTACAACAAACTCATTGCTGCGATTGATCACGGATACAACATGACCAACGATTTCAGTCAAGTGATTGCAATCGCAAGAGAGAAAGGATACAAAGGATTATTGGCAATGGACATCCAACCATTTCGTCCAGTGCAAGTGATGCTGTACCAAAAAGCAAAAGATATCAAGGATGCGTTTGCGACTGTCGGAAAACCAGCTGCGTTTGAATACAAATATGATGGCTTCAGAATTGAATGTCACATCGTCGGAGAAAAAATAAAATTATATACGAGAAACTTTGAAGAAGTCACCAAACAATTTCCAGATGTTGTGGAAGCAGTAAAAAAACACGTCAAATGCGACAATTGTATTTTTGACAGCGAGGTTGTGGGCTTTGATCCAAAAACAACGCAGTATGTCGCGTTCCAAAAAATCTCGCAGCGAATCAAGAGAAAATATGAGATTGAAGAAGCAGTAAAAAAACTGCCAGTGGAAGTCAACGTGTTTGACATTTTGTATTGCGATGGAAAGAGCACTATTGACAAGCCATTCCATGAACGTCGGGCAATCTTAAGCAAAATCATTCATCCAAAAGACCGTGTTATTGTGCTGTCAAGGATTATGATTACAGATAAAGAAGAGGAAGCGAATAAATTCTACAATGAAGCGCTTGATAAAGGCAATGAAGGAATCATGGTCAAAAATCTGGAAGCAATCTATAAACCTGGAAGTCGAGTTGGGTTTGGCGTCAAAGTAAAGCCGGTGATGGAAAGTTTGGATGTCGCGATTGTGGGCGCGGATTGGGGAGAAGGAAAACGAAGCAAGTGGATGACGAGTTTTACTGTCGCGATTCGTGATGAAGAAAACAAATTGGTTGCGATTGGAAAAGTAGGCACTGGTATCAAAGAGTTGGAAGGAGAAGGAGTGACATTCGCGCAATTAACAGAAATGCTCAAAGACGATGTTCTTGATGAGAAAGGAAAAGAAGTAATTGTCAAACCGAAAGTAGTCATCGAAGTGCATTATGAAGAAATTCAGAAAAGCACAACGTACAGTTCTGGGTATGCATTGCGATTTCCAAGATTGATTCGCTTGCGGGAAGATAAAGGAATCAAAGATTGTTCAACGATTGAGCAAGTGGAAGAATTGTATCGAGAGCAGAGAGGGAGGAATGGATAGATTTATTTGTACAGATGAGCACAAAATTGGGGAAGCGCTTTGCATTCCCAGCTTGAAGGTCGTTTTGCAACCAGTTCATTCTCAGCGTATCTTCGTAATGCATTCTGCTGATCAACAGTGATTCTATCAGGAGCTTTGCCGAATAAAGAGATAGAAGGAACATTTGCGATATTGCGGGCAAATTGTAATC
>JACRKI010000048.1 GCA_016215305.1 Candidatus Woesearchaeota archaeon
CGTTGTGGAAACGGCCAAAAAGAAAGAAATGAACAATGTGATGGAGTAGATTTTGGTACTGAAACTTGTTCAACAAAAGGGTTTGTCCGTGGAAATTTAAGATGTGATAATTGCCAAATTAAAACAGATAAATGTAATTACGGCGTATGCAACAACGGAGTTCTAGAAGGTTCAGAAATTTGTGAAATAAAAAATGGAGCTCCAATCTTTCATCAAAGTTTAGATCAAAACAACGATAATGTTATTGACTGCAAAGATTACAATTACTTAGGAGGAGCTCTTGGCTGCAACACTGCAACATGTCAAGCACTAGATTTTAGTCAATGTCAATCACGTCCATTATGCGGCAATGGAGTTCAAGATTCAGGGGAAGAATGCGATGATTCTCAAGGTAACAGCGACAGAATACCTAACAGGTGCCGTACAACATGCAAACTCCCAACTTGCGGGGATGGAATTTGTGATGGAAACACAGAAGATGCTTCATGTAGTGATTGCAAAATTGCATGCTCAAGAGCATTCAGTACTTCAAACTTAAAATTCTGGCAGGGAGTTCCTTCAGTAAAATCATACTTCAGCCCAAGAAGTACAAATACGTATGCAATGGTAAGCTATCAAAGCAGTGACGGAAGCCATAAAAGTTTTGATGCAACAAATGTAAGACTGCAAGCATCTAGCAGTCCTGGAGGACCAATAACTGAAGTAATTGGAGGAAGCAGCGATTGGAGCGATCAAGGAAGTTTCAGAATGATTACATTGCCAATTAATCTTCCATCATCAACTGCTTATGTTAGATACGTTACAGGTCCGGCAAGCAATCCTGAAGTTTGTAGAGATTGGGACTTAGTAAGTGTAGAAACTTGCCGAGATGCATTCACTGCAAGTCCTCCTAAAATTTCCTTCTCAGATTCTTTAACAGGTCAAGCATTGCAAATACCTAAAGGTCCAACTTCAAAAATAACTTTGTCAAACACACCGCAACCTTATGATCACATAAATCTTGCAATTGAAGTTGACGGAAGAAAAAATTCATTTGATCAATCAATGAGTGCAAACATAAATTTCGTCAACAAACCTTCAAGCATAAAAATAATAGATCAAGACACTAATCAAGTTTGTATGGAATTTAATGCAGGCTGGATAGATACAACTGCATTATTATGCAACAATAATAATTTATGCGAATTAAGAGAAGATCCAACCAATTGTGCAAGTGATTGTCCAGCAAATACTTGCGGCAATAATGTTTGCGAGCAAACACAAGCGTACAGCGAAGACGCAAACACTTGCTTGAAAGACTGTCCTCAATGCAGTGCAACGCAAGCTTGCGATCCAACAAGCGGCAAAGTATGCTGTGGCAATAAATGCTTAACTCCTCCAGGACTAAACCAATACTTTGACAGCAATTGTGTACTCCAAAATGCAGGAACTGCAATAATAGTACCTCCTCCAATACCAAAACCTGCAACACAACCAATAGTAACTGGACCAGAAAGAGAATACAAAACAAGAGAACTAGAAGTCCCAGTAAAACACTGCCCTATAGCATACACTATTCCTGCAAACAAAAAATTCAAACTAAACTATCTCAACCCAACAACATACGGTTTAAGACCTGACGAGTTAGAAAGATTATCAGACCAACAATTACCAGTATACGTTACTTGCAGCGGCATAGAAAATACTGACATGTTAAGTAAAGGAATAAAAAATATTTATTCAAAAGAATTCAGACTAGCATTACAACAACCAGTACAATGTCATGTAAGAGTTCTTGATCACCGAGTAATAATCACTGTAGATCCAGAAGCAGACCAAATAAGCACAAGACCAATATCTCAAGAAGAAATATTTGAAGTAGTCTCAACAAAACCACCAGTTCCAGTACCTGCGACACCAACTCCTAGAGCTCCAACACCTGCTCCGATTATACCTTCGACTCCTGCACCAGTGCAAATAATACCGACACCGGCGCCTGTAATTCCAACTCCGGCCCCAGTGATACCAACAACTCAACAAACAACTCCCGCACCTGTTCCATTAATTCCTTCACCACAACCAGTAATACCCACACCATCACCAGTAATTCCAACACAAGCTCCATTAATTCCTTCACCTGTAGCTCCTACGATATCAGTTCCAACAGTTACACCGTCGACTCCTGCACCAGAAGTTAAACCATCCGCGAAACCATTAATTCCAGCACCAAAGCCTAAGTTAGAATATCCTTCAAAACCAACAGAACAAAACCCAATAATTTACACCTCAGAACCAGCAATAGGAAAAACATTAACAATAAGAATAAAAAGCAAATCCAACAAACCAGAAATAACAATTAACATATTAACAGATGCATCAAGATATCCTAAAGTATTGCAAGCAAAAATGGTAGAACCAGGAATTTACGAGGTAAAAATAACACCACAAAAATGAAACAAAAAATAATCTTCATAACACTAGTAATTTTTTTATTAATCATTACTGCATGTTCCAAAGAAAAAACTCTGGAAAAAAGCACTCCACCAGTATTCAATCCTTCAGAAAAACCTACAGAAAAACAAGAAAATCCTGTAAATGTAAAACAAAAATTAACAGTAATAGACGAAGAAGGCAGAGCATTAGAAGTAGAAGTAAAAGAAGAATAAAAAGAAAAATAATTTTAATTTCTGATGTGTTTCTTTGTATGATTATGAAAACACTATAAATTTTAGAGACGCCCGATGCCGTGATTGTTGTGCTTGTCCAATTTTATTCAAGTTTCTGCATCGGAGATTTTAGGCAGCAGAGCTGCAATTGATTGTCACGGTTTTTTGAACGCACGGATTGCTGCGCTTGAAAGAAATATTTTTGCATTTTGTCAATTCGCGGCTTTAGCCGCCAAGAATCAGATGTGAACATAATTCAGCATGCGCGCTCAGCAACAACAAAAAATAGTTACGTCGTTAATAAACCCCGAAAGTGGCCATTTCATAATTCTAACATTCACTGAAGCTTGAACTTCGTTCTCGACTGTAAAGTACCGATATATTTATAAATAAAAACACCACAGTTATTTATAAAACGGGGTGGATAATAGTTTGGAGTTTATGGTTTGAAGTTTGTAGTCGTTAACTACCTACTAATCAGCACTAACTAATTACCACTTTTGTTGTTTTTACCGCGAAAAATAGAGGGGCTAAATGTGTGAAAGGTAAATTATTCGCACTGTTAATCGTAGTATTACTTCTAAACGTTACTTTAGTTGCAGCTCTGCCCTGGTGGCTTGAATGGTTTGTAAAACCATTCACGCAAGCTCAATCAATCACAGGACAACAAGTAGTTGTAGGTCCCGGAGGGACTACTTGCCCAGGAACACCTTGTCAAGGAAAACAAAATAATGACGCCTGTGGGTTTCAAAGTATTTGCTGGAATTGTCAATGTGTATTCGTAGGAGGCGGTGGCGGAACAACAGTAACTCCAGGATGTGATCCTTCTTTCAGCGAAGCTCCTTCTTCAACTCAAAGCGGTTGTGGTTATGGAGCTTCACCAAAAGTTCAAGTCGGCACTTCTTGCTGGGTAAAAAACACATTCACAGGTCAAACATATACTGGAACTTGCAAAGTTAAAGGCGATTACGGAGGATTCACAAGTGCAACTTCAGGAACTTGCGGTTGTTCTGTGGAAGTTCCAACCTGCGGCAATGGTCAATTAGATTTTGGAGAACAATGTGATCCAGCAAAATTTTCTCCTTGGGGAGATGTTAACTCATGCACAGACGTAAACGCGCCAAGCGGCCAAAAATATACCGGAGGAACATTAAGCTGCAATCAAGACTGCACTTTTAACACTGCACAATGCACTTCTCCTTCAACACAATACTGTGGCAATGGAGTGAGAGAAGGCAATGAAGGTTGTGACGGTACTGACGTAAGCGGTTGCATAGGTTCTCTAACTTCTGGAAACAAATGGGCTTGTGAAACAAATTGCTGGTGCAAACAAGTAGTAAAAACATATTGCGGCGATGGAATAACTCAACTTCCCAATGATGATGCACAATATGAAGTTTGTGATAATGGAAAAGGATCACCAGACACTTGCGGTCCAGGAACACACTGCTCTAGTTGTTTATGCGTACAAAATACCTCTCAAGTTTGCGGCGACGGACAAATCACAGGTACAGAAGTTTGCGACCCAGCAAAAGCTTTACCTTGGGGTGATGTTCTTGGCTGCACTAGTTTAACTGCGCCTAATGGCCAAAAATACAGTGAAGGAACTTTAACCTGCAGTGCAGATTGTAAATCTTTTAACACTGCACAATGCACATCTCAATTTTGCGGCAACAACATAAGAGAAGGATCAGAGCAATGTGACGGCAGTTCTCCAAGTGTTCAGTGTTCAATAGGAGCAAATAAAGTTTATGCAGGATGCAGCAATACTTGCGTATGCATTTCAAGAGACAAAACATATTGCGGCGACGGAACAATACAAACACCAAATGACAGCAACTTAAATGAACAATGTGAAGGAAATAATCTTAACGGAAAAACTTGCACATCTCAAGGATTTACCGGAGGAACACTCAAATGTACTAACTGCCAGCTAGACACCAGTGCATGCACTTCAACAACTCAATCTTGCGGCAACGGAAAAAAAGAAGGAACAGAATCATGCGACGGTCAAGATTTAAGCGGATGCACAGGATCATTAAGTCCAGGAAAAACATGGACTTGCAATACTTCTTGCGTATGCCAGCAAAGAAACAAATACGTTTGCGGAGACCAAATAATAGGCAACCCAACAACAGGAAGTCCAATCAATGAAAACGGACAAGCAGAAGTTTGCGATCCAGGAACAACATCAAAACAAGTTCCAGAATGTCCTAACGGTTATTACTGCTCAAACACTTCATGCCTTTGCATTCCACTGGCAGGAACATATTGCGGTGATGGAACAGTACAAAGTCCTAACACTCAAGGACAAAACGAAAAATGTGATCCATCAGCACCAAAATCTTCTTGGGCATGCGGCGATAAGGAAGCAATAGATTGTGAAACAGGCACTTGTCAATGTATTTATTGCGGCGACGGAAAAGATTCACCTTCAAAACAATGTGATATTAATCCAGGTGCAACAGTCACTCCCGGACAACCAGTAAGCCTTGCATTCAATTCTTGCAGCGGAGGACAAATCTGCGGGTGGCAAGCAAAAGCACAAGGACAAAATGTGGCAGGCAACGATTTGTGCGGTTGCGTAGCACCCACAATATCTCAAGCATGCGGTGATGGACAAATAACTGGCACAGAAGTTTGCGACCCAGGAAGTGGAACACAAGGAACACCAAATTACAAGCCACCAAAAGGATGCCCAACAAACACTTACTGCAGTAATACTTGCTCAACATGTGTTCCAGTAGAAGTACTAACAAATTCTTGCGGCGACGGAAAAGTTCAACAACCAAACACTGCAGGAGTATGGGAGCAATGCGACGAAGACGCAACAACAAAAGTTGTTGATTGGGGTGGAAGCCAAGAACAACAAGGATACGCAAGAACTTGCAAATCATGTCAAGTAGTTTATGATCCAATCTGCGGAAACGGAGCTATCGATACAGGAGAAAAATGTGATATCAAAATAGGAACAACAACAGGAGCAAGATTTGTGGGAACTTGCAGTGCTGAAGAAGTTTGCGGATGGGATGTTCAAGGAAAAACAGGTGCAGAAAAATGCCAGTGTTATCCTAAACCACAAATTTGCGGCGACGGAATCCTATCCCAACAATTAGGCGAGCAATGTGAATTAAAAAACGGCGCATGGGATGTAAGCACTTGCCCAACTGCTTCAGGACAAAACAAATATGTCTGCGGATATGATGTTAACTCTCAAAAAAATTGTCAATGCATAAATATTCCAAGTTCATGTAACGGAAAATACAGCGCTCTTGAAGATGAAGGAAAATGCGATGGAGCAACTCAAGAAGAAGCCAACAATTATTGTCAAAATAATTCCGTCTGCGACTTAAACACTTGCAATTGCATTCCAATAGAAGAATCAGACTCTTGCACCCAAAGCGAAAAAACAGTTGTAACTGCAAGCGGTCAAGCAGTCAAAACAAAAATTACCACTCTAAGAAAAACAGGTTCTGAATTCAGTTATTCAGACGGAAACCCTCCGCCAGCAGGAGCTCCAGACATAAAAACTCACATTGGAGAAATTCCATCAACATTCTCAGAAATGTGTTATCAATGCAAAACAAGCGATAGACCCGCAACTGGAGGAATCAGAGCTGGAACTCTTGCAGAAGTAATAAGTTATTATTGTCCTATAGAAATAAAAGAATCATTCTGCGGAAACGGAAATCCCGCTAAACCTTTTGAAAACTTAGAAGCAGGAGAGCAATGTGATCCAGGAGAAAAAGACACCAACCAAGAAATATCAATAAACAAAAAATTAGGAAATTTAGGAAATGACTACTGCAAAGGATGCCTAAGATACTTGTGTTATCCAACACAAATAAATGGAAACTCAGGAGTGTTATACCAAAATTATGGCGGAGAACAATTATTCCTGCCAAACGAAGAAACACCAAGCTTGAGAAATCAACAAACAGGCGAATTAGAAAAAGTCAAATTATCAGACCTAACAACAAAACTTCCATTCACTAACTTAAATGATTTTGAATTAACTCAAACAACTTCAAGCACGAAAAAACCTTTAAGCAGCACTTGCTGGAAATGCGCACCACCAGAAGGTGAATTCGCACTCCAACTTTTATCAGGAAGCTCAATACAAAAATCGCCAACTACAATTGCGCAGCAATTGGAACATTTAGTTCCACAACCAACAGAATGCGGCGAAGTACCTCCGCCACCTCAAATATGCATTGTAAACAACATAAAAGAAAGCGGAGAAAAATGCGACTTCGGAAAACCAGAAACAAGACAATTACCCAGCGGAAGCGAAACATGCACTGAAAATTGCGAGTACAGCAAATGTCAAGAAATTAACGGCGGAGTAAGCTACCAAAACTTTAACGAAAACACTCCATCAATCTGGCAGAACGGAAAATACCTGAAGGACTAATAGATATAATGAAAGGAAAAGTAGACGCACTAGCAAATTACTTGAGAGGCGATGATAAGAAAAAATTATCTCCCACAAGCATGCCGAAACTTGAAAATTCCTGCTGGAAATGTGATTATCCAGAAGTTAACACTGCATCATTAACAGTAAGCACTTCATCAACTACATCAGCTAAAGTTCCAATACTTAAAAGAGGTTCTGAATGTGCAGTTGAAAAAAAACTCCGTTGTTGTGTAATACTTAAAACAACAACCCCCGCTGGAAGACCAATAACTGGTGCAAGCCATTCTGCTTCAAGCACAGCAGTAATAAATCCATCACAAGTAGAATACAAAATCAGCAAACAAGGAATAATAATCACTCCAAGATTAACAACTGAGTCATGCAGTCCTTCAGAAGTTGAAGCAGTTGATGGAAACGGAAATTCAGATTTAACAACTTGCACTCCTAGCTGTTCTGGCTGTTCCCAAATTCCTCTAGGCGCAGGAGTAATTCATCCTAACTTAGTGCCTCATAAAACACTGCTAAAATCAGATCCTGAAGACATAGAAGGACCTCCAATAACAACTCCTCCTCCAGAAAAATCATGTCCTAAAAAACCAAACCCTCAAGCATCACAAGAAATTTGTCCAACCGCTCAAATTGAAGGTCTAGGTTTAGTAACTGCAGGAGACAAAATGTCTCTCGAATGTGTAAGAACTGGCAAAGGCAACAGGTGGGATTATGAAAGCTGCAAATGCGTGACAGACCCTTCACCGGAAGAACCACCAACAGCAACTTGTGTGCTTTATGAATCAAAAGAAATTGAAGTAAAAGAAACACAAGTTGAACCTTCACAAAAACCATCAACAAATATTATAGCTCAATCAATACAAGAAATAAATTCAGCTCCAACAACTCAATCATCCTCAAAAATAGGCAGTGACGGAAAACCATTAACAGGAATAACTGGCTTAGCAGTCTCAATTGAACAATTACAAGAAAGCAAAGAACCCGTTCAAAGAATAAACAATGTCGACGGAACATTAACACTGGTTTATTCTGATAAGAGTCAAAAAGTAATAACATTCTATCCAGTAAAAGATGAAACAGGAGCAATATCTAGCGAGTCTTTCATTTCAAGAACAATCTCACCAGATGGCAAGTCAACAAAAAGAGAAAAATTAATTGGAAACAAAATAAAAGAAACATATTTTGACGGCACATCAATAATTTACGAAACACTACCCGATGACACAACAAGAACACTATCATACTCAGACCCTTCAAACAATTACATAGAAAACTATGAATACCTTGAAGACAACACGAGAAGAGTAACAAACAATTTAGGCGGAGGCTACAAACTACAAAAAGAATACACCGACCAAGAAGGCAAAACAACATTCCGCAATTTAGAAGAATTAGATAAATTCGGAAGAACATTCAAGTACCAATACATAACAAAAGAAATCAATGGAAAATCAAGAGAAATAACAATAATTCTAGACAAAAACAACGAAGTAATTGATTCATCATACAAAGAAGGATTCAAACCATTCAGTCTAGTTTGCAATCAAGAAAACAAAGATTACAAATGCACCCCTCCAGAACCAGAACAATACGAAGCAAAACAAAATGAAGACAGCTCAATAACTTACACGAAAAAAGAAGGCGAACCATACTGGTACAAATGCAAGCAAATGTACGTCAAAGATCCTTCAAATGTTTTCGGAGGACAAAAAAAGACCTGCGTAATGCTGGAATCCCAAGGCAAATTCGACGAAAAAACCAACACATTTGACACTCAATTATACGAGTACGATTCAAAAACAGGCACGACAAAAACAACCAGCAAAAACAATCCTAATGATATAACAATAACTAATCAAGTGTTAAATGAAGACGGAACTGTTGAAAGCTTAACATTGATGGCAACAACAGATTCAGGACAAAGATATTACCCAAAAAAACAAAGTGATGGAACAATCTTGCATGAATTTGAAGATGGAACAAAACAATTACTAAGCAATAAAGGAGAAATAACCGCGTTCTGGAGCGACACAGGAGAAAAAACAGAAGTATTAGGCAAAAACTCAGCAGGCCAAACAGAATACAAAGTATTAAGCAAAGACGGCTCAACAACATATTACAAAGAAGACGGCAAAAATGCCGACGGCACAACACATTACTTCACAACAAAAACAATCAACAAAAACGGCGAAGAAATAATTAGAGAAAAAACATCTCAAGGATTCAAAGAAATAACTTACGTAGAAAAAGAAGGCAAAAAAGTCAAAAGAGAAACACAATACACTTATGACGAAAAAGGAAATGCAGCACCACAAAATTACAAAGATGAAGATGGACAAACAGGCGATTTCGTTGGAGGCCAGCAAAAAGAAATCACACAAAAATGCGGAGATAAAAAAGAAGATGATTGTGTATATGAATGGTTTGAAAATGATTACCAACTTAAAAAAATAGAAAAAAGTGACGGAAGCTACGAATCATACACGTACACAACTTATCAAGGAGTTCCACTAACTAGAGTGCAAAGAATCGATGGAACATACTTTGTATTGCTTGAAGCTGAAAACAAAAAACAAGAAACAATAGAATTCTTTGACGGAGAAAATCACATTTGCACAGCAAAATTAAAAGACAACACGTATGTTCAATCAATATTATCAAACAAAAAAACATCACTAAGCCAATATGTCTACTTAAACCAAGAAACAAATAAAAAATTAGCAAGCCTAGGCATGAATCAAGACAGCAACCAATTCACTCTAAGATTCAAAAATGAAAAAGGTGAAACATTCAAGCAAACACCTTTAGAAAACGGATACTTAAAACTCGAACCAGACGATTCATTCAATTTCTTCAACAAAGAAATATACGCTCACCCCGCATATTACTCATACTTAAAAGAAAACTGCTATGCAGAACCAAAACAAGAAGAAAAAATAATTCAAGAAAACCTTCAAGCATATCAAGAGTATTTGAAACCAGAAAAACCACAACAAGAAACAAGCGGAGATGTACAATGTGTTTCAAATGCAATAAACAAAGCAGGACAAGGCAAAGCAAAATTACCGGAACCAAAACTAGTCTATCAAATAACAGATCCGAAAAATAACAACAGAGTTGTAAGGGAAGCAATGCTAGAAGAAGTAGACGGTGAACAAGCAATTTATGATTATGTATACAAAGAAGAAAACCAATACTTAAGAATAAATGTTAAAGAAAAATCATGGGTAAAATACGAACAAAACAAACCCACATCTCAATTAATGAAACTTCAAACTTCAAACCAACTCACAGGCGAGCAAACAGTCCATACATCAGAAAAATTCGATTACCAACTAGCCACGTTCTCAAATGAAGATTCACAAGTCTTCAAATGCAAAGAATACAAAACAGAAGATTACAAGCAACCACTAGCTTCAGAAATAGAAACACCTTCTTCAACAGAATGTGAAACAAACCCAGAACTGTGCACTCCAAGTAAATGTCCTGATGAAAATTCACAAGTATGCGGAAGAGATGGAAAAACTTACAAAAATAATTGCGAACTAAAATTAGCAGGAGCCAAAATATCCTACGAAGGAGCTTGTGAAACAATCTGTCAAACAAACGAAGACTGCAATTCGCAATCAGTCTGCGCAGACGGGACTCAATATTACCCAAAAATTTGCATAGAAAAATCTCGTGAAATAGAAAATGAAGACAGCACAACAGAAGAAGTCAAGTACAAAACATGTGCTGTCAACCCGCAAGCTGCAACAATATGCTTAAGAGCAAAATGTCCTCCAGTAAGCGCAAGCAATACCTGCCCACAAGACACACTGTCAAAAGAAACATTCAACAATAACGGCTGCTTCACAGGATATCAATGCATTAATGCAAACGGCGGAATTACACCACCAATTCAAAGAACATGTCCAACACTAGAAGCACCAACACCTCCAGTAGGCTACAAAGCAACACCAATCCTTGACACTAACAATTGCGTAGTAAGCTACAATATCAGACCACCAGAGTATCAACCAAAAGAAGAAAAACCAAACTTAGAAAAACCAGCCGGTGAAATAAATTGCGATCAAGTCTCAGTATGCAATGACGGAAGAGTAATTAAGCCATACATTAAATCAGGAAGTCAATGCATTTTGAACCCTGCAGAAAAATGTGAAGAAAGCCTGCTAACATACAATAGTGAAGTAGTAGATTACATAGATGAAGATAAAGATGGAAGAGTAGATATAGATAGCGACAATGTTGAAGATTCTGCATTAATAAAAAAAGTAAGTGAAACACGTGCAGAAGTTGTAAGAATACCTTTCGGAAGCAAAGACAACGATCATGATAACGATGCAATCCCGGACTGGTTAGATATAGATAAATACAATACAGGAGTAATGTTCACGAAACCAGCATACTCAACACAAGAAGCACCAGAAGACAGAGACCAAGACAATAATAATGACGTAATGGAAATGCTTCTTGCAGGACCATTATACGCTCAAGGTAAAGGATACAATTTTGAAAATGACCAATTAAATAATTTAGTAAGCGATAAAGAAAGAACTTCATTCAGCTCAATAAAACACGCATTAACAAGTTATGCAGAATTAATTCCAGGATACTTAATACTAAAACTACCATACACTTTAATGAGCAATCTAAGATGGAGTGCGCCCTCAGTTACAGGACTAGTATTCTTCCCAGCAGGACCAGATTCAGCATTCCCATCACCAATAGTTGAAGAATTAAAAAGCGAAAAGAAAGACAAACCATTAGGATACGTTGACTACTTAAACAAAGCATACTTTAACGCAAACAAAATAATAGCAAACAATGACCAATTAAGAGATTACGTAGATAACCACCTAAACCCAATTCTTGCAAAACTAGCATCGGTAAATGATAAATTAAAAGCATGCCAAAACTTTGACGTTAACAAATTAAAAGCAGAAATAGAAGAAAATGCTAAAAAAATAAGCACTGACGCGCAAACAATAATTGATGACTCGAATTTAGAAACTGAATCAGTTAGAGATTTCTTAAACAGCAAAGTAGAAGTTGCTTGGATGGCATTAAACGGCTACGATTACTGGCAGAACTACGTTGACAACTTAAAAAATGCAGGACAAAACTACAAAAATGCAAAACAAAACTTACAAAATACTGAAAAAGTAAAATCCAGCGCAGAAGACGCAGCAAGACAAGCAACACAAAAACTAAGAGACCAACTTGAAGATTACTTATCAAAAATGCCTCCTGAAAGAGCAGAAAAAGCTAGAGAAGCAGTAACACAATTCCTAGATGAGTTTAGCGGCCTAGTGGAAGATTTCGCTGCAGATCCGCAAAATCCAGAAAGAGGAGGCCAGTACAGAAGCGACTTAAGAAAAGTTCAAGGAGCATCTCAAAAAGCACAAAACCAACTAGACATATTCAGAAGAACATCTTACGAGTCATTACTAAAAGAATACGGAACACCAGAAGCAGTAGATCAAGCAAGACAACAATTACTTGGCAATTTAGACAACGCAAGAGACATAGAAAAACAACTAAAAAATGCTGCAGGAACAATAAGCAGAATAAATCTTGACGGCCTGCAATCAAAACTGGGCACTTTACCTCCCGAATCAAAAGATGTAATAGGAAGCGTTCTCAATGATTACGGCAAAGTAATGGATTCATACTGGAGCGCTTACGGCCAAGAATCACAATTAAGAAATTTATACCAAACATGGTTCGGAGAAATAGAATCTCCACCAATAAATTATCCAACAGACATTAACAGCTTAAAAAATCAGCAAGGAGAGCAATTCAATAATTTCGCAGCCCAAGACATCCTGCGTGGAGTGCTTAAAGGAGAAATATCTTTAGATTCTGGAATAATACAAACAGATCAAAACGGACAAGCATTAGACATAACTCAAAAAGTTATGGACAAAATAAAGAGCGGAGAAAAATTAAGCGAAGAAGAAACAAGCTTATTACAAAAAGAAGTTAGAAATAAAGTTGAAAGTCAAGAGAAAAAATTACTAGATTCTTACGAAGATTACAGAGCGCAAAACAAAAAAGAAATCATGAAGCAAAGAGAGAAAGATCTAGAAAAAATGAAGCAAGAAAGAAAAGAAAAATTAGAACAAGAAATTCTTGACGCACAAATCAAAGCAGAAAAAGTAAAGACTTGGGATTGGGAAGCAGAAACAGAAGGATTATACGGATTGATTGACGTTTTAGAGATAAAACTTGACGGAGTAAAAGACAAGAGAAATGAATACTTAAAACTAGCCCAAAAAATTATAATGCAAATACAAAAAATGGGCGGCGACTTCGGCAAAGCAAAACTTCTTTACGGATTATTATCTATAGAAGCAACTAAAATAAGAAACGAAGGCCAACAAATGACCAAATTCATTAAAGACAAAAAAGGAGATTTAGCTCCTTCCAATCTATCTCCAGAAGAGAGAGCACAAAAATACACTTTGGAAACTTACCAAAAAATAAAAGAACAATTACAAAAATATGAAGACGAACTTAAACTTGCAAGCAAGAAAGGGGAGAAAGACAACTTAGAAGCAATGATTAAATTACAGAAAGAATTGCTCAAAAAAGTTTACTTCCAACTAGCTCACAATTATTTAGTGGCTCGAACTTATTATCACAAAGCATACATTGACTTAACAACAATGCAGAGCATCACTGCAAGCATGTTCCTGCTCAAATCATTCAGCTGCCAATTAGATGCTCAATTACAAGGAACACACTTAACGCAACCTCAAGAAGGCGCAGCACTGCCACTAGTTGGCTACGCAATAAACTCATGCTTAACAGGACCTTTAGCATCATCATTAACAGGCATGCAAACAGCAGACATTGAACAACAAAAAAATATTCCAGAACAACAAGCAAGTCCTTGCAAAGTATGCACTGGAATAGACGGCACACCTGCTTATTCTGAAGAAAGCTTATTCAGCCAAGACTACAAAGCGGTTGCTTCAGCTACAGGAATGCAAGTCAAAATACCTTCAACAAGAGTAGAACCATTAACACCATCATCAAGAACAGATCACAGCATAACTCAAGAACCAAGAACAGCACAAAACATAGGCTCAACGAGCGGAGCTCCTCCAAGCATACCAACAACAACTGTGAAAGCAGAAATACCTGCAGAAAAAGAAGCACCAATCTCTGTAGAAAAAATAGCCGCAGCAAAAGTATTATGCCCAGGAAAAGAAAATGAAAGACTTGCAAGTGTCAACGGCGAATTAAGAGCAGTTGAAGCATGCCAGCCAGCAGAAATTCAAGGATTAACAATACCTCAAGAACAATTAGGACAAGCAGCTCAAAACATGAATTCGTGCTGGAATGAATACAACGAAAAATACTCAAGCGATGCATTTGATAAATTCAGAAATGAACAACTTGCAGGACTAAACGAAGCACTACTGCAAGCAGGACTGCCAATTAAAGCAACCGATTGGAGCGATCTAAATAAACCAGTTTTCGCAACAGCAATAGGCGATCAATTAATAAAAATTGAAGAAGGAAAATTAGTAACACAAACAGGAGATACAGGAGTAAAAATAGACCAAGCACTAAATGCCCTGCAATCATTTACTGATGAAAAATTCACGAAACCATCAAGTGCAAAACAAGACCAGTGCGATCAAAAAAGCGTAGAGTACACTGATGTAATTCAAAAAGCAGCAAAAGAAGCAGGCTATTCAAGCGTACAAGTTAGCGGTTCAAAAGAAAAACCATCAGTCTTCGCAAAAACTACCGACGGCAAAGACGTCTACTTCACAGAAAAAGGAATCCCAGTAATTGCCGGAGGAAAAGTAAGCTCGGACTATGCAGTACTAAAAGATGGAACAAAAGCACCAATAGGCCTGGAACAAAACGGAATAGTTTACGATGTTCAAGACGGAGTCTTAGTTAAATGTGCAGTAGTTCCAAATAAAGATTATGAACAATACAGTGCTGCAGACAAAGCATGTCTAAGCAAAGCATACTTAGAAAACATAAAGCGGCAATTAATCGCTGCAGGAAAACTAGAAGAAGCATCAAATATCGCAGCACAGCAAGGACTGCTCACATCACAAGAACTAGCAAGCAGAGCTGGAGAATTACAAAAAGAAGCAAAAAAATTAGAAGATAAAGTTAAAGAAGCTTTAGGTGACACAAAAGAAAAATTAACAAATATATTACTAAGAGACGACTTGCAAAAATTACTCGATCAAGCCAAATCATTAAGAGAGCAAGCATCACAATTAACAGAACAAGCACTAAACGCTATAACCGATTCATTACAAGAAACACTTGACCTGAAAAAAATAGATTTCAAAGTAAACCTAGGCAATATTAAAGAAGCATTAAGTCTTGTGGGAATAAAAGAATACGATGAAGAATTCAAAAAAGATTCAAGGTATGCGGCATTCAAAGGAATATTAAATCCATTACTCGTATCCAAATCACAAAACGACCTAAGTATTATAGGACAAAAATTAGAGAGTGATTCAATACAATTACAAAAAGACATAGAAAACTTACAAAACCCATTCTATTACAGAGATAGAGCAAGAGAAGCTAAACAATTACTTGAAACATTAACGAAAAGAATGCTAGGCGAAGGAACATTAGAACAACAATTGCTGGGAATGGGATATAATAGCGAAGACATAGAAAAAGTCATGACCGGATTCAAACAAATAATTTCAGGCTATGCATCTTTAAGTTCATTATCATATAATTACAAGTTCGGAAGATTAGCAGACTATCACAGAGACTTAACAGAAGCAATGATAGAATATGACGGAGAAAGAAAACACTTAGAAAGCTTGCAAACAGAATTTGCATCATTCATGAACGTAAAATTATCTAAAGATTCAAAAGAAACAGTTGCAGAAGAACTAGCTCACAGAATAAACGATATCAATGATAGGTCAAAAACAAGAGGCGACCAATCACAATCTCTAACAGACCTAAAAAAACTTTTCGATCCTTTACACAGTTCTGAAGAAAGATACGCTGAAGGAGTCTTAACATACAAATCAGAAACTTACGACTTAAGCCAAGAACAAAGAAATACATTAACACAACAAATCAATCCAACAGTTGAAAAAATAAAAAGAATCCGAGAAAAAATAGATCGCAAAGAAAAATTAGGAAGCGAAGACTACATAAGCCCTGAAGAATCCAACTTAGTCTTACTAGCTGCAGGAATGTTAGGTAAAGGAAAAGACACGCATTATGTAGGATTAGATGGTCAAAACATAAAAGATGCAGATTATGGAGACTTCTTAAAAGATATCATTCAAAGAAAAGACTTAGCAACCGCATTATCTTATGTAATTTCCCAAACAGCAATGATGGAAGGAGAAGCACAATCAAGAGGAGATGTTGACGGCGCGAACTCTTGGTCTAGTAAAAGAAAACAAGCAGAAGAATTAGCCGAATACAATGGCGCAGTTCTCAACGTGTTAAATGCAGAAGATGAGTTATCAATTTACTCAAAAGAACAACAAGAAGCGCGAATAACCTCTTTAGGCAGAGCAACACACAACGCAAACTTGGCAATGCTAACAATGGGCCAAAGTGATGAAGATAAAACACAAACAAGAGTAAATTACTTCAACAGATTAACAACCGAATGGATAAATGCAGAAAGCGCAGAAGCAGAGCAAAGAAAAGCCAGAGGAGGACTTGCATGGGGATTCGCAACATCAATAACAGACATGCTAACTGGAAACATGCCAGGGTCAACAGTTAAAGAACACTCAAGAGCTGCAACAAAAGAACACAATAACAGATTGATAGCTCAAGGTGGATTGAGCGCTGTCAACGATGAGTTAGCCACTAATGATCCAGATGCGTACAGAGAACAAATTGTGCCAACATTATTAGCAAATGCACAAAGCCTAGTAAACTTTGCCGGCAGAGCTAAAAGCTTTGGTTTTGATGATGCTTCAGATTTAGAACAATCTTCCACTGCATACTCGAATTCAATACTTCAAATAATGACGCGGGGAACACAAATAAGTGCAGAATCAACCACTAGAAGAGCAATATCAGAAGATCCATCAATACTAACAAGAAGATTCGGACAAGAAATATTAGATCCAAAAAATAAAGATCAAAAAGAACTTTACATAAAATTATTAGTCGCCGAATCAGTCAACAAAGCAGTTAAAGATTACACAAGTTTTGTTTCAAACACGTTCAGCGGATTAGATGAAAACAGCGCAACTGGAGGAATGGCTCATGACTTAATGAAAGGTTTATCAATTGAGTCGGGAGAACTTGCACACAAACAATTATCAGATTTAGGAAAAACAGATCCATCAAAATTAAGCGGTCAAGCACTGCAAATCTACAATAATGCAAAAGCAAGCGCAATTAACACACTTGCGAATACATTAGATTTTAAAGGAAAAAATTACAACGCATTCTTATCAGATTACAGCGCACAAGAAAGCAATTTCGGAACACTATTAATGAAAGTAGGAAACTACTTTTATTTCGGAGATTCAAATTACGCAACTAAAGACGTCGAAAAAGAAAGAGATACCGCATACAAACAAGCAGACCTATTAAGATCCTTAGCAAAAGGCGATTCTTTAACTGAAAAACAGCACATAGAATTAGTCAAACTGGGATTTGATTCTAAATCTACAGATTGGGGTTTAACAAACAAAGATTACGGCGAATTCCGTCAATCAACAATTAATGATTTATCAAAAATACCTATAGGAATGACAGGAATAAAAGATGTAGAACAATCATGGGCTGCAAAAATGCTTTCTCCAAGAGAAGTAGGAACGCAAGTAGCAAGCTTCTTTGTAGGAGGATTATTTGCTAAAGCGGCAGTTGAAGGATTCCAAGCATTAAGAATGGGCAGTGAAGCAGTGCAGGCAGCAAGATTTGCAGACACAGCAAACAGAGCCGCACAAATAGCAGGCGAAGCAGCTCAAGCAGCAAGAACAGCACAACAAGCAAGCAGGCTAAGCAAAGTAATGTGGGGTTTAGCAGACTTTGGAGTAGAAGCTTCAGCCTTCGAACTAGGAATGGGTATAGGAAGCGCAGCAGTAGGCGATACCTCACAATTGAAACGTTTAGTAGAACACCCAGTCGAAGGATTCGTCAACAGCGCAGGAATGTTAGGAACATTCAAAGTAGCAGGAATGGCTTTCGGCAAACCCGCACAAGAATTAAGCTCATCATTCTCAAAAGCAGCAGAAGAAGGAACTTTCGGAACAAGAATAGCAGAACAAGCAAAATCAATGGAAGGAAAACTCTTCAATCCATCCAAGCCATTCTTTAATGCAGCAAACAATATCGCAACAGGAGTACAATTAATAGGAGAAATAGGCACGATGATGGCCAGTTCAAGAGCCGAAGAATGGTATTCAGGACAAGAAAGCAAAGGCTTACTCTATAATTTAGCTCAAGCAACATACCAGACCGCAATGATGAGAGGAGTAGCAGGCTTGCAGCACAGAGGCGAAGGCGACTTAAATTCAAGAATGGAAGCTGACGCTAAAAAAACAACTAGAGATTACTTAGAATCACAAGCAAGAATGAGAGAATTACTAGAAGCAGGAGAAGTAATAGGCAAAGCAGAAAGACAATTAG
>JACRKI010000051.1 GCA_016215305.1 Candidatus Woesearchaeota archaeon
CCACATTAATATACCACATGTTTCATAGGTTGTATAACCACATTTACTGAAATATGCGCAGTATAATTTACATTCTTTTGGCACAGAAAATTTTGGAGGTGCAAACCCTTCGCCTACCAAAGATTGTTCTGTAGAAATACTTTGCTGCGCTGAACTGAATATTAAAATAACAATTCCAACAACAGCAACTACTGCGACAATAGAGAGAAGATAAATATTTATTTTTTCAGTTTTTTCCATATTTTTTTTCTCTCTTTCATTTTCATTTGAGTATATAAATCTTTCTAACCCCCCCAGTGATCACGGAAGATTTATTAAGAGGGATAATAATAGATACCAAATAAAAGGTGATATTATGAAACAAATATTTGCCAAAACCGAATCTTCTTTGAAATGCATTTTTGCAATTACTCTTGCGTTATTATATTTCTTTTCTTACTTCGTTCTCTATGAAATTTTTGCAAACGTCCATGATGATGCAATTACGTTAATGTATATCCCGCTTCTTTTTTCTGTTGGTGCATTTCTCTTCTCTTGGGATATTTTCTCAGAAAAAAATATCGTTTCAAAAATTATTGCATTAATTACTGCAGGACTTTCTGTTCTTACTTTGTGGGCACTTTGGACACATGTTGGAATTCTTTTCTTTTGATTCTTTATTTTTATTTTCCTTTTTTAGAAATATTTCATAAACTCTTCTCTTTCTATTTCTAAATCATGCTTTACTATTTTGTTTAGAAGTCCTCTGTCAATTTCTTCGCCACCATGATTTGGAATTACTGTTGTTCTTCCATCACTATGTTCAAAAAACATGTGGCTCCCTTCTTGTCGTTTACATTCAAATCCTAATTTTTTAAGAACTCTTGCCATCTCTTTTGCTGTCAGTAAAGGCAGTTTTGTCATGCTTCAATCTCAATTTGCTGGAAACCCAAGAATTTCGTTGCAGGTCTTTCTTCTGTTTTTACTTTTAGATACAGTGCAATTGCTTCTTTTGTTCTTTCAAGCAATTGATCCATTGTTTTTGCCTGCGTATGGCACCCTGGAAGTTCTACTACTTCAGAAATTAAATACCCGTCTTCTCCTTTTTCTATTATTACATTAAATTTTTCTGCCATAGTCATTGATACTAGTTTATGTTTATATACTTTTTCTTGCTTTTTGAAAAAATCACTTTCTTAATTTTCGTTGGGTGATTTTTTCATTTACCAACTCATCTTATATCTCAAAATCGCAGCAACACCGCCTAATCCATCTAATTTCTGGCCGCCATCATGTTCACTGCTGATAATATGCACTGCCGCGCCTGCATTGTCTGCTGTTCGCATGAGCCAATCCATTTTTCCAAATGTTCCGTCCTGCCGCATTTTCTGGATTTGAGCATCAGTGACAAGGAAATCTTTTATCGCGCCAGCTTCTGCTGCTTTTTGTGTTTCTTTGATCCCATACACTGCCGCGCCTTCTTTGATAATTTCTTTCATCACTTCATCCACAAGCATCATTTCTTTGACGATGCGATCATCTTTTAACGCGGTCACTGTTTCTGGTCGTTTCAGTACTTCTTCAAACGCACGATTGCTCACATCACTGCAAGTCGCGAGAATTATTTTCTTTGCCACTGCTTTATTTTTGAGCTGCTCCTGCAAATATTCTTTCCAAAAACCAGGACTCGCAAGAATTATTTTATCAAGCTGATATCTTTGGTCATACTCTTCTAATTGCTTCACAACATCTGCATAAAATGTCGATTTGATTTTTTCCGGGCTGTCTTTTTTTTGCACTGCTCCCTGCATACTCACTAAAAGCTCATATCCATATTTTTTGAGCATCGCAATGTGCGCTTCATCCATATCGACAATGCAGATAATCACTTTTGTCTGCTTTGTTTCTGCTGCTTCTTTGAGTTTTTCCAGCTGATAATTCAGCCATTGCTGTTTTTTTATTCTGAATTTACTTCCTTCTTCCACATTAAACGTATGATAGCTTCCTCTCGGCACATCTTCTGGACCATTCGTGATTTTTCCAGAGACTCTTAAGATGTTTGCATATTTGTGGAACTCGACTTTTTCCACTGCGATTTCTAAATAGACTGTTTTTCTAATGACTTTTTGATCTCTGTCACTTCCTGCATCAAGTTTTATCTTTCGCTCTGTCGCTCCTTCCAAGAAATCTTTCTCTTCAATTAACGCGCTCAAATACCACAAGTCGTCTAAAGTATCCACTTGCACTTTGATACTGCCATGTCTGAGTTCTTTTGCAAGGATTTTCATACACTTGTTTTTGCTTGGTTGTTAATAAATGTTTTAGTCAAATTAGAAAACCTTTTATATGTCTTCTTCCCCAAAAGACGTCAGTAGTGCTCGGAAATGAGGTGGCATTTTTGATTTCAAGAAAAGCGCAGACCGCAAGTTCTGCGGCAACATTAGTCGTTCTTATCGCAGGATTCATCTTATTATACCTTCTTCTCCTTCCTGCAGAAGACAGACAAGCACTCCTCCAAGACACGTATACCTCTCCTTCTGGCACAAGTTCAGGAACAAGCACGACATCCACTTCCTCCACTAATCCACAAACTGCCGCGCAAGCACTCTCTGGAACGCCTATTCTCTCTGAAAGCCCTGGACGAATTTATTATCTTCAAGAGTCTTCCTATGAACATGATCTC
>JACRKI010000049.1 GCA_016215305.1 Candidatus Woesearchaeota archaeon
CACAAATCTGAAAAAACAAAACGAGGTCCAGGATCACTTGGTGGTTGGATTTCACAAGCGCACTTCATGTACCGAGTTGCGCACGCAGGACAGATGGGGTATCACAATAGAACAGAATGGAACAAATGGATTGTCAAAATTTCTGATAAGCCAGAAGAAATCAACCCAAAAGGCGGATTTATCCATTACGGAAATGTCAAAAATGAATATATTTTGGTCAAAGGATCTGTGCAAGGTCCGGCAAAACGATTAATTCGATTTAATATACCGAAGAGACCAGACAAGCTTGTGCCTAAAGACGCGCCATCTATTGTCTATACAAGTCTCGAGGCAAAGCAGTAATATATAAAATCCTTGCATTCGCACTTCGTGCTTAAAGATAATCTCGACTTCATCGAGATTATCAAACTTGGACTTCGTCCAAGCATGAAGGATTTTACAGAAAAGTAAGAAAAAAATAAACTAAAAAAAGAAAAAAACAAACAACGGAGAGTGAAAAATTTTTCATGAGACCAAAAGTCGAATGTTAAAATTTTTTAATAAAAATGAAAATCGCAGTACTTAACATGCACAAAACAGAAGTGGCAAAGAAGGAATTGCCAGCATGTTTTGAAGGAGCAGTCAGACCAGATGTGGTCAAGAAAGCAGTGCTTGCAATTCGCGCAAACAACAGACAACCGTATGGCGCAGATCCAGAAGCAGGAATGAAACAAATTTCACGAGTCTCCAGAAGACGACGCGACTATCAGACATCTTATGGTCATGGAATCTCCAGAGTTCCAAGAAAAGTATTGAACAGACGAGGAACACGATTTTTCTGGGTTGGCGCGCTTGCAGCAGGAACAGTCGGCGGTAAAGCTGCGCATCCTCCAAAAGCAGAAAAAAACTGGATGCAGAAAATAAACAAAAAAGAAAACAGACTCGCGATCAAAGCAGCGCTTGCCGCAACCATGCACAAAGATCTTGTTGCAGAACAAGGGCATGTGCTTCCTGAACATTATCCATTCATTGTCGAAACAAGTTTTGAACATGTTGCAAAAACACAGGAGGTTCTTGCAGCATTGGAAAAACTTGGTTTCAGTGCAGAACTTGAACGGGCAAGCAGAAAAAAAATCCGTTCAGGAAAAAGCAGACTTCGCGGAAGAAAATACAAAAAAGCAAAAGGTCCGCTCATTGTTGTCTCTGGAAAATGCAAGTTGCAGAAGGCAGCAGAAAACATTCCTGGAGTGGAAGTGGTCAGTGTCAAAAATTTAAACGCAGTTGTTTTGGCTCCAAGCGCAAAACCAGGACGATTAACTTTGTTTACTGACGCAGCAATTGAAAAAATAAACAAAGAAAAATTATTTGCATGAACGTGACAAAAATGGAACTCATCATCAAATATCCGCTTGCAACAGAAAAAGCGATTCGCTTGATTGAAAGTGATAACATTATGACATTCATCGTCGATCTCAAAGCAAAAAAAGCAGAGATCAAAAAACAAGTGGAAGATTTGTACAAAGTAAAGATCACAAAAGTCAATACGCAGATTACGCCGAAAGGAACAAAAAAAGCGTATGTGAAATTAACAAAAGACACGCCGGCAATTGACGTGGCAACACAATTAGGATTAATTTAAAGATAAAAGAGTAAAAGGTAAAATTTATGGGTAAAAGATTAACAGTACAACGACGCGGAAAGGGCTCACCAGTTTTCCAAAGTCCGAGCCATAAATGGGTTGGTAAAGTAGCGCATGTACAAATGAAAACAACAGGAATCAGAGGCAAGATCACTGATTTAATTCATTGCCCAGGACATACTGCGCCATTGATGACAGTCAAATGGGAAAATGGAGAAGAGCAATTAACAGTAGCGCCGGAAGGAGTTTGTGTCAACAGCACAGTTGAAGTTGGAACTGACAAACTGGAAACTGGATGCACACAAACACTCGGAAATATTCTAGAAGGAACACTTATCTATAATATCGAAGGAGTTCCTGGCGATGGAGGAAAATTCGGCCGCAGCGGCGGTGTTTTTGCGAAAGTCCTTGCGCATCAAGGAACAGATGTTGTAGTCATGCTTCCTTCCAAGAAAGAGAAAACATTCAACCAAAACTGCAGAGCAATGATCGGCGTTGTCGCAGGCGGCGGAAGATTGGAAAAACCAATCCTCAAAGCAGGAAAACAATATTACAAATTCAGAGCGCATGCAACACTCTGGCCAGTCGTTTCAGGACAATCACAGAACGCAGTTGAGCACCCACATGGTGGAGCTCGTTCCAGCAAGAAAAACAAGCCAGACATCGAGAGACGCTTTGCGCCTCCGGGAGCAAAGATTGGGAAGATCAGACCGCGACGAACTGGACGAAAGAATAGATAAAAATAAAACAAGAAAGAAGAGAAAACAAAAAAGTAAAACACAAACAATGGAGAGTGAAAAACTTTTCATGAGCATCCAAAGGATGCGAATGTTAAAATTTTTATCATGGCATTAAAAGAATTCAAATTTCAGGGAAAAACATTGCAGGATTTGCAGCGATTGAGTATCAAGGAAGTTGCAGAATTACTGCCAAGCAGATCTCGCAGAAAAATAATGCGCGGGTTTACAGAAGCAGAAAAAGCGCTCCTTGACAAATTGCAGACAAAGCAAAAGAAGATCAAAACGCATTGCCGTGATATGGTTGTCTTGCCAAGTATGGTGGGAAGAATCATCTCTGTGCATGCAGGAAAAGAATTCAGGGATGTTGAAGTCACAGGAGAAATGATCGGGCATCGGCTTGGAGAATTTGTGCATACGACAGTCAAAGTCCAGCACAGCGCGCCAGGAATTGGAGCAACCAAGTCAAGCGCATCATTGTCTGTCAAATAAAAAGATAAAGAAAAAACAAACAATGGAGAGTGAAAAATTATCCATGAGCATCCAAAGGATGCGAATGCGAGAATTTTTAACATGGCAATCAAATATGCATTCAGCGATTACAGCAAGGAACTTATGGCAAGAGCTGTGGGCAGAGATCTTTCCATCTCAAAAAAACAAAGTGTGGAAATCTGCAAATGGATTCGCCACAAGCCTTTGATTCGGGCAAAGAAAATGCTGGAAGAAGTAATCGCGATGAAAACCGCAGTTCCATATACGAGATTCAACTGGAACGTGGGGCATAGACCGGGCATGGGTCCTGGACGATATCCAATTACCTGCTCCGCGCAAATTTTGGCAATCTTGAAATCTGCGGAAGCAAATGCGCAGGCAAAAGGATTGAACACAGGAAATTTGGTTATTGTTCATTGCAATGCGCAGAAAGCGCCAACTCCGCTTCATTATGGACGACAGCGCGGCACGCATATGAAGAGAACGCACATTGAAATTGTCTTGCAGGAAAAAGCAGAAAAGAAAACTGAAGAAAAAGCAAAATCAAAAGCGCAGAAAGAAAAGAAGACAGAGAAAAAAGATAAACAAGGAGAGTGAAAAATTTTCCGAAGGAAAATTTTTATATGAGCTACAAAAAAATAGTTGCACAAAAAATCAAAGAATTCCAGATTCAGGAATTCATCAGAGATAATTTGAAACAAGTAGGACTCAGCAGCTCCAAGTTGCAAATGACTCCTCTCGGTGAAAAAGTTGTCGTGAATGCAGCGCGTCCGGGATTAATTGTCGGACGAAAAGGACAGAGTATCAAGAAATTAACAAATCAGCTCAAGAAAAAATTCAATTTGGAAAATCCACAAATTGAAATCAATGAATTGGACAATCCAAATCTCGACGCGAATATCATTGCAGAGCGAGTTGCAACATCACTTGAACGCTTTGGTTCAGCACGATTCAAAGGAATCGGCCACAAGGTGCTTGAGGATGTTATGAATGCAGGCGCTCTTGGAATTGAACTTGTTGTCTCAGGAAAAGTTCCGAGTGCGCGGGCAAAACGATGGCGATTTTATCAGGGATACTTAAAAAAGAGCGGCGATGTTGCAATAAGCGGAGTAAAAACCGCGTATGCAGCAGCACAGCTCAAGTCAGGAACAATCGGAATTCAAGTGCGCATTATGCCGCCAATTGAATTGCCTGATAAAGTCAAAATGCGAACTGAAGAATCTATTCAGGAATCAGAAGCAACTGCGCAGGCAAAAGCAACCGAAGAGAAAGCGAAGAAACCGCGAAAAAAAACACCAAAGAAACATGCAGAAGTAAAGAAACATTCCGAACCAAAAAAAGAAGTAAAAACAGAAGAGAAAACAGAGAAAGCTGTTGAAGAAAAGACTGAGGATTTTTAAGATGAAACAACAAGAGCTCAGCAAATTAACAGAAAAAGAATTGAATGAAAAATTACGAGAGCTGAGTACGCAGCTTATTAAAGAGCGGGCGCAAGCTGTTCGCGGAACACAATCAAAAAATCCAATGCTGATTAAAAATACACGCAAGACAATTGCACGAATAATGCAACTATTAAATGTTAAAAAAAGAGGAGGATACTACAAAGCATGAGTAAAATCTGTTCCACGTGCGGATTGCCGGAAGATCTTTGTGTGTGCGAAAGCATTGCAAAAGAGAGCCAGAAAATCCGAGTGTATATTGAACGAAAAAAATTCGGGAAAAAATACACAGTAGTGGAAGGGATTGACACAAAAGCAATTGACATCAAAGAAGTTGCAAAAAACTTGAAGTCAAAGCTTGCATGCGGCGGCACAACAAAAGGCGGCATTGTTGAATTGCAGGGAGAGCATATCCAAAAGGTTATGGATTTCCTTGTGGCTTTGGGCTTTTCACCAGAAACAATTGAAATTGCAAACGAGAGACGATGAATATCGAATTGATCGGTGCGATGGTGGAAATCATCAGCGCAGCAAACAAAACAGACAAAGCGCAAAAAGGAAAGGTCATTGACGAAACAAAAAACACAATCACTATAGAAACAAAAAAAGGAAACAAAAAGTTCATCAAAAATACAATCACATTGAAAGTAAAAACAAGAGAAGAAATGATTATTGACGGAAAAACAATCACAAAAAGATCGTATGACAGAATAAAAGGATGAAACTGATGGAAAAAACACAAGCGCGAAACATCGGCATTGACGTGAAAATGCCTGCAACAGTATGTATCGGAGATAGAAACTGTCCATTCCATGGGGAACGGGTAGTTCGAGGACGATCTCTTGTCGGAAAAGTGGTGAGTGTCAAAACAAAGCGCAATGCAATAATGGAAATTGAACGCAGAGTTCCGCTCCTCAAGTATGAACGTTTTGAAAAGAGACGAACACGAATCATGGTGCACAATCCAGAATGTATCAACGCAAAAGAAGGAGACGTTGTCAAAGTTATGGAAACACGAAAGATCAGCAAAATGAAAACATTCGTGATTGTAGAAAAACAATAGGAGAAAAAACAAAGAAGAAGAATGTCAAAAATTACGATGAGCGTACGACTTCACGAAGTGAATGTCGTACCCGATCTCGCTTCGCAGTTGGCGAAAGAACTGATGAAAACATTCGTGATTGTAGAAAAACAATAGGAAAGATTGAAAGAACTGACGTG
>JACRKI010000050.1 GCA_016215305.1 Candidatus Woesearchaeota archaeon
AAAGTACTGAGATTTGCTGTAAATAAAATATTTCGATTGAAGAAGATGAGATGAAAATTAATTAATTTCATCTTTTACATAAAGCGATTAAAATAATTTTGTGCTCCTGAACGGAGCACGAACACGCCTGTGCTTCGCACAAGGTCTCAGCACAGGCGTGTTCCTCAATAAATGCTCCGAGCGTTAAGCGAGGAGCTTGCATCTTGAGAGAAGAAGTGATCTAACGAGTCAGTGCGAAATTTTTTGCTGAGCACTGACTCGTTGACAATAATTATATATTATGTTTTTTACAAAGATTATCAAGAAATATCTTAATCACATTGCGTTACAAGAGTATGGTATCACAACAAATGAAAAAAATAAAAATGCAGAAAAAAGCTGACATGAATTTCTGGCTTGTCATGCTAGTTCTTGCACTCATCTTCATGGTGATTATGTTTTTTGTGATGAACAAAGCATTCACGAATTGGGGAAAGACAACTGGCGGTGTTCAAACTCAGATTGATACTAAGACTGATGAAGCACAAAAAGAAGGATTGTTTGGATTCACCAGCGATAGCTCTTCTGGTTCTTCCTCAACTTCTCAAGGAACGGGGTAGCACTATGTTTCGGAGAATTTTTTGCTCAAGAAAAGCAGAAACAGAAATGCTTTCTACCATTACCAAAATTGTTTTGCTTTGCATTATTCTCATTCCCCTTTTTGTTCTTGGTTATAAACTCGTGAATGTCTTTATTCCAAAAACAGATGAAGCAACATTGAAAAATTTTGACCAGCTTGTCGCAACCATTCAAACTATGGAACAAGGGACGAGCGTGTCGAGTTATCCTCTTTATCTTAAAGCAGGCTATACTGTTGTCGGATATCCAAGCGCTGTTGATTCTTCTGACAAAAATGCAATCAGCGGCACATGCACTGGCATAACTGACATTCATGAAAACAAAAAACCTGAAAAATGCGGCGCAGGAAATGAAGGATGCATTTGTCTCTGTCAAACAACATCTGCATTCGCAGATCTTTGCCAGGATAATGACAAAGTTGCCAAATGTTACGGTAAAGAAGAACTTGGCTCAGACATTTCTTTTGTTGGAGGAATTTATACTGACGGCAGCGGGCAATGTGATTTTGCCCTCATTTATGGAACAGGAAGTCCAATCACTATTTCCCTTCTGAAAGGATTGCAAAGCAGTGCTGATAAAGACGCGAAAACTGCAGAGGTTGTCCATCTCTGCACGAAAGAATGCGGAACAGAAACAAACACTGCAGTCGCCACTGCTCAAACAACTTCCCCGACAAGTTCAAGCACGTAAAGATAATCCCATGTAAAGAGCATTGCTTACGAACTAAGAAAAACTTTGGTAGAACTCGCTGCCTTTTGTATCTTTATGCCATTTTAGTTTTTTTCTAAGAATATATCAAAAAAATGACTAATAATTATTGGCCTTGCCAGAGCGTTGCTCGTTCGTGTAGTGAATTGTGCTCATTCTTGTTCTGTGCCTAGCGAAATTCTTCTTTTTCACCAAAAGTATATAAACCAATTTCTCTCTAAAAAATTCTAACATTCGCATTGCTCGTTACTTCGTTGATAGAGGCAATGCTCATGAAGAATTTTTCTTAAAATCCTCCATGAGCGAAGCGAATGCGAGGATTTTATATGATGCAAAAAAGAGGACAGCTCAGCAATCAAGTCATCATAGAAATAGTTCTTTTAGTTTTCATCGCTGCTGGATTTTTTTATTTTCACATGACTGTCCAAGAAAATACGCTTTTTGAGAAATCATACGCTTCCCGCGATATTGCTTTGCTTTTAGAAACAAGCCAAAGCGTCCCCGGAGACATTCAAGTGTATTACAGCCAGCCAACTTTTGACGTCGGGAAATACAGCTACAGCTTTACTGACAATCTCCTGCAGATTTATGAGCCAGGAAATCCTGTTTCTGCAATTTATTATCCTTTTTATGTGGATCATTCTTTACAAAACTTTCTTTCCACCTTTGAACAACCTCCTGCATTCCTTATCAGCAAACAAAAAGGAAATCTTGAAGTTCTTGAACATGGGGCAATTATTGAAGAAAAACAACAAGCAATTCCTTGCCTCAATGTTGCTTCTACAAAAAAAGAAAAACTCAGCATGGTTGTTCTTGCGGACACTGCGCTCGCAAAAATACAAACTGATCTTTTGAATAATCCAAAAATTGATTTTGCAAAGAAGAATAAAGAGGAAAGCGCAATTAGTGATCGAACGAATTTAGTGCTTATGCTTTCTTCTGGAAGTGGTTCTGGTGTTTCTTTTAGCATTCCTGCAACTGATGATGGACAAAGCGAGAAACTTGCCTGCCTCATCGCAAATTCTTTGATTGAAAAATTCCCAGATACATCCATTTCCTCTCCTCTCAAAAGCAATGACGCACTTTTGAGCAAAAATAAGAATGGACTTGCTGTTGGCATTGTTATTGGAACAGATGTTGCAGGAAGTAACAGCGTAAGTAGTGCGCTTACAACAGGCTTGGAGGGATATTATGAATAATATTCTGAATAAATCCTTTCCAATATCTCTGTTACAAAAGAAAAAGGCACAAATAGATACGACGTGGCTTTTTGTCTTTTTCCGCTTTATTGTGGTCTGTCTTGTTGCGCTTGCCATGGTCATCTTAGTGAAGACGTATATTGTTGCAAAAATTGACATCCAACAGACCCAAGCAGATCTTTTTATGTATAATCTGCTCAATGAAAAAAATGGGCTTTCGCATTATGATGATTCCATTAATCGTGTTTTTGTTGGGACCATTCCTGTCGCTGATTTCAAAAATCCAATTGCACTTGAAGAACGGCTCAATGGACACATGGATTTTGGCGAGCATACCTTGATTGCTGCACAACTTATCCTCTTTGACCAATCTGGAAAAAAACTTGGCACTGCATACTACAATAAA
This sequence comes from Candidatus Woesearchaeota archaeon, assembly GCA_016215305.1. Classification (GTDB taxonomy): domain Archaea; phylum Nanobdellota; class Nanobdellia; order Woesearchaeales; family DSVV01; genus JACRPI01. Next base: position 2,932 of record JACRKI010000050.1, read on the forward strand.
GAATGGTATGATCGCTGGATTATTGTCGCACGAACCTTCTGGAAAGGAAGCGGATCTGCGAGCGAGTTTAGTGAGAATAAAACAGTGCTGCTCTTGTATCCTGATAAAACAACTGCTCCTGGCATTTTACAGTTTAGCGTGGTGATGCCAAATAGTTAACTCCTCACTTTTTGCTCGGAAACTCATGAGAAATAAAAAAGGAATAGAAACAGGTCTCTCTGATTTTTATGCGACTATTGTTATTTTCTTGATTATTCTTGTGTTCTTTTTTGTTTTGAAAATAAGAGTTGACCAAACGCAATATTCAGTAAAGGGAGAACAGCTCTCTCTTGACGCAACACAAATCGCACTCGTGTATGCGCAAAGCCATGTGGAGACTTCAGATGGAAAAATGACTTTTGCTGATTTTATTGCACGTGCTGCTGCAGATAAAACATTAACTTCAGAGCTAGAAGAAAAAACAAAAGAATTTTTTATGGGATATAAGGATGTTCTTGATTACGGACTTCATTGGAAGATTGTTACTCTTCAAAATAACGAGGAAGAGGTCTTAATCACTGATCACAGTTATAGTTATTTTTCAAAAGGACAACTTGGCGCTCCTACTGTCTTGCTGCTTCCTCTTCAAAATCCAGGAGATTTTATTAAAATTGAAATCTCTATTTACGCAGTAACTCCTGGAACTATTTTACAATCAGAAATTGAGCAGTAAATAATCAACAATAAAAAAGTACAACAACAAATGAAAAAGAAAATATTTTTGAAAAGAATCGGAAAACGCGGACAATTCTTCATGCCGCTTTTTGCAGTTGTTACTCTTATTATCTTTACTACTCTTTATCTTGATCTTGCTGCGAAAACAGATCAGTTTTCCGGCGATGGAGATAAGATTGGAGAAAAACAAGCTGCTGTGCTCAACGCTGCTGCGCTTGGAACACGCGCACAATATTACATTGATGTTGCGGCGATGCACGCATACGATACTGCGCTTCTTGAAACTGCACGGGAATCATACATCTCCTCCACTGATTGTTCTTTGTACCGCGGCGCTGCTGTTGTCTATGGCAAGAAAGATTGCATGTCCTATAATCAAGAAAATCAAGAATTGCAACAAAAAATACAAGAAAAATTGAGTGATGAATTCAATCGCGCACTCACGCCGTATCTTGAAGCATATGAGGAAGTTGATATTCCGCAGGAAAATTATAATCTTCTTTTTGCGGATGGAACTGTCAAAGGGATCGCAAAAGAACCTCTTGAGATTCCCATTTTCAGCACAACAAGCGTCCAACCTGCTGAGAAAGTGGGAACAGGAAGCAGCATTCTTTCTGCACCAGGAACCACTCTTTTGACGCAATGGCCAACTGCGTACGAAGAACATCGTGTTAATTCCTGCTTTGGTTATCGC
>JACRKI010000053.1 GCA_016215305.1 Candidatus Woesearchaeota archaeon
TTACTGCAATTTTAGGAGATTTCATCAAAAAATACGAAGACAAGACACTTCCGATGCGTTGGTAAACAACAAAAAACTGTATCTGTCAAAGTGCATCGATGCTTGAATTATAGAGAAAACTCATCAAGTGGCGAAGTTAGGATAATAAGTTTTAAATACTTCCAACACAAAAAAATATTGTGCTTCTTGAAGAACAGAACAGTATTTCTTCCTGAACAGCCATAACAGAATGCAGTGAAAAGAGGTGTTTGTATGACATTAGAACTTGGCGGAAATATTCAACTCACAGGATTCAGCGAGACTGATCCCGCGACGCTTGTGATTGTCAAAAAAATGGTCGGCAACTTTGTCAAAGACATGACGCAACATAATACTGGATTTCGCGGCTTGAACGTGACCTTGAAAAGCGTTCATGAACGCGAAAAATCAGAGAAATTCGAGATCCACGCGCATCTGAAAACAGATCAGATGTATACCGCATACGTTGTGGAACGGAATCTCCTTGTCGGTCTTGACAGTGTTTTGAAAAAGGTCGAAAAGGAAACGCGGCCAAGAGATTGATCATAACATATTACTGGAACCAGCCTCGCTTGATATTCGCTCTGCAACGCTGGCGAACACAATAATTTTATTTATCTCTTGAAATAATCTCAACTATGTTTCTTGAATTTTTGTATTTTAAAATAATAATAAATATTGGCCATCGTGTTCGCGTTGCTAGAGCGAGTGAATCCTTTTGCTGGTTCGCGCGTTTCTGTTTCCAGTTCTTGTTTTTTCTCAGTAAGACATAAATAGAGTACTATTTTATGAATATCCATGAACCTCCAAGACTACATTATCAACAACCGCCTGCACATCCTCGTCAAACCAAACGCAAAGAAAACAGATATTCTTTCTTTTGATCCTGTGACAAAGATTGTGAAAATTGCGATTGCTGCGCCGACAGACAAAGATAAAGCAAACAAAGAATTATTGAGATTTGTTTCCAAACTTCTCAAGAAAAAAGCTGCATTTGTTTCTGGATTGCGGAGTAAGGAGAAAATTCTTGAAATTGTTGACTAGGATACCTGATTCATCCAATACTGTCTTCTGCCAAGATGTTCCATCATACCACGCATACTTCAACAAATCATGGGTATTGTCAAAATAAACAATGCGCGGATTGTTGTCTGAACCAACTGCAATGGACGCTTCTGTTCCAACATCTCCTTCTGCATCGATTGTTTGCCGCTGCCATGTTTGTGACTCCGCGTTATAGAATAAAAGCACAAGATCATCAGCAACATAATCATAATATGCAATGTATTGTTCGTCATTCGCACCAAAAGCAAGTGTTGGAAGAATTGCTCCTGCTCCTACTCCTACTCCTGCTCCTGCTGCTTCTCCTGTCCAACGCTTCCACTCTGTTCCATCATACATCGCATACATCAAAATAACTGACATGCACAAACCCGTTTTTATCAAGAACAAGTGAGGATGCTTTACCCACATCGCCTTCTGTATCAATTCCATATATTGTCCAACCTGACGCCGGCTCCTCTGCAGTCTTTTTTAATTTCACAGATGCAGAAACAGTAGTTGCAACATGATGTATCACGAAACTATGTTTTTCTTCTTCATCATATGTTATCAAGGTTCCTTTGTTGGTGTAGAAAGAAGCTACTCCCTGAATTTTATTCCTTCAAATGTTTGGGATCCTGTATTTGTATTGATTATTTCCAGCGTTGCTTTATCGTAGAGTTCTATGAGCGCACCATCGCTGCTCCCAATACTCGTGAATGTGATTTGCATTGCCGCTTCATTGATTGTTATTCTCATGATAAGATCACCAAGTGTCACGGACGCTGCCGCGCCATCTGTATATGGATTATGGCTGCTCTCTTTTTCAGAGGTCATGTCTTCTATACTGATCTCATTTTTTTCTGTGTCTATTTTTGTTATCCTCACGAGATGCGCTTCTTTATTTTGAATCGCAAGAAACCGCGCACCGACACAATCAAAAAGAGTTGTTATTCCCGCGCAGCGCTCTCCTTCAAGATACACCAATTCATCAGGCTTATTTTTTGCACCTGCTGAAAGAAACACCGCCTCTGTTTCTGACGCACCTGAAACAGCAGAACCATCTGCTGCAAGCGGAAGCGAAACTGTTCTGCCATTCCTCCCCTTCCACTGAAGCGTGCCGCTGGTATCTGTTGTTTTTATGCTCAATGCTGCCGCTCCTGCCGTGACCGCGCCTGTCATCGTTCCTTCAAAAATCTTCTTCATGTACATATTATTTTGTCCATTTCCTTCACGCATTTGCGAGAGAAAAAGAAGAACGACTATTGCAATCGCCGCGATTATACTTAGGCGCTGTACTTCTTTTGCCATCCCTCTTTTTTCTACATACAGGTATAAATTTGTTTTCTTTTAAACCGAAAGGTACTTAAATAAATACTCCTTGAAGAAACTCATGGCTGGAAAGAAACGGGCAAAAAAGAAAATAGAAAATAAAAAACAAAGCAAATACATCAGCTACCGCAAGGATCCACTCACCAAAAAAATCTATCAAAATGTCATTGACACCTACACCAAAGCCGCGTATGTTTACGACGACAAATGGAAACAATATCTCGCTTCCACTGAACAAGCCATTCTTCAACAGCTCAAACTCAAAGGAAAAGAAACCATTGTCGACGCGGGCTGCGGCACAGGAAGCCTTCTCGCGGCAATCCGCGAAAAATTCAAACATCGCGGCAAAATTATCGGCTTTGACATCACTCCCGCAATGCTCGACCTTGCGGAAGCAAAACTGACATTCAAAAGCAGATTCAATACCTCCCTTGAACTTGAACTCGCGCACTGCGAAAATTTCAGCGTCAAAAACAACAGCGTTGATGTCATCATCTGCTCCAGTGTTTTGCATCATCTTCCGCATCCAGAGAAAGCACTGCACGCGTTTCATCGCGCACTGAAAAAAGGCGGGCGGCTTTTGCTTGTTGATTTTTGCACTGATTATCCCACGACACAGTTTATTGATTGGTGGCAGCGATTATTCCATCCCGCGCACCATCGCGCGTACCGCTCTTCTGCTGTTGATGAGATGCTTCACAAAAATAAATTTTCTGTTGTTTCTTTCAAAACATGGAAAGCAACGCCAACTCTTGGCGTAATGCTTTTTGACGCGAAGAAAAAATAGTTTTGTTGTTTCCTAACTTATCACACATTTATCACGAACCAAATCGATAATTCACAAACCGACTGCGCACATTGTATTTCTAACGCTTTGCGTTAATCCTTTGAGCAAAGCCCAAAATATCTTTATGTAATTTTAATTTTTTAGATAATAATGACATGAAGATACCTTAGCGTTGCTTGGGCGTGTTTTTTCTTTCTTAGTTCGTGTTCAGCTTTTCTTGTGTGTGTTTTTGTCATACTTATTCGTGAAATTTAAAAATACATCTCCCTTTCTCTCTTTTATGCAAAACAAATCCGTCCTTATTACTGGCGCATCAAGCGGGATTGGCTACGCATTCGCAGAGATATTCGCGAAAAACTCTTATAATCTCATTCTCGTTGCAAGACGGGAAAAAGAACTCCTCGACCTCAAAAAGAAATGCGAACAATCACAAGTTATTGTGAAAATCATTGTCAAGGATCTTGCACAACCAAACGCTTCTCAAGAGCTGTATGATCAGCTTAAAAAAGAAAAGATTCAGACAGACATTCTCATCAACAATGCAGGATTTGGAGAATACGGCTCCTTCTACAACACCAGCTGGGAAAAAGAAGCTGTAATGATCCAACTCAACATTGTCGAGCTCACGCACCTTGCGAAATTATTTGGTCAGGAAATGGTGCAA
>JACRKI010000054.1 GCA_016215305.1 Candidatus Woesearchaeota archaeon
AAAGGATAATTTAAAACGATGAAATTATAAGATTTTCTTAATGAATTAAAAAAATGGTAACTGTTGCATTTGAACCTTTATTTGAGAAAACTATTGGAAAAATAAAAGATAACATACTCATAAAAAAAATAAAGAACCAGATTAGGAAGATCATAGAAAATCCAGAAACTGGAAAACCGATGCGTTATGATAGAAAAGGAACAAGAGAAGATTATATCCAACCGTTTAGATAATCAAATGCATACAATAAAGAAGAAGAGAGAATTATCTTTTTAGATCTATATCACAAAGATGAACAGTAAGAAGATTTGCTTGCGTTTCAGGGGATGAAGGAATAAATTCATAATTTAAAATCCTTCATGAACGTCGCCCTACACGAACGAAGTGAGTGTACTTGGACGACGTGAATGTTAGGATTTTATCCAATCTCAAACCCGTTTTCCTTCTTCGCGATATCAATCGCGTATTTCAATCGTTCAGGAGCATCGGAATGAATGCTAAACAGTTTATCTCCGCGTCGGACAATTGTTCCTTTGTGACAGAACAAATAAACGCCAGCTTCCTGATCATGAGGTGCTCCTGCGATGCGCGCAATTTTATTCATAATCCCATTGTCAATGTGCGTTACTTTGCCAGATTTCCATGCAGTCACAATGTATGATTTCTTTGCCATGGGAATCTGATCTGGCCGAATTTCTTTGCCGCCTTGCGCAGTGATAACCTCTATAAATTTCTCGTATGCCTTGCCGGATTCCAGAATATCCAAAGCAATGTGATATCCTTTTCCTTTGGGAACCTTGCCTGTTAATTCTAAAAGAATTCCCGCCATAGTCACTGACTTTTCTTTCAGCAAAATCGAACCTCGTGCGGAATTTTTCAATGTCCACAAAACATCTCGCGCCTCAAGCGCAGGACCAATCCCATTGCCAACTGGCTGTGAACCATCAGTGATAATAACAGCAACTTTCATTCCCAATCTTTTCGACAATTCTTCAAATTTTCCCTGCAAAGAAATCGCATCCTTCAGGTCAGTAATCTTTGCGCCGCGGCCAACAGGAATGTCAATGAGCACGTGTGTCGCGCCGACAGATTTTTTCTTTGCCATAATGCTTGCAAGAAGTTGCCCAGTGGGATCAAGAGAAACAGGATGTTCCACTTGAATGATTTTATCGTCTGAAGGGGCAAGACTCATCGCGCCGCCCCAGACAAGGCATCCGCCTGTTTTGTGAACAATTCGCTTCATATCCGCCAGACTAAAAACAACAGGGCACAAAACCTCGACAGTATCCGCTGTCCCTGCTGCGCTGGTAATGGAACGGGAGGATGTTTTTGGTACAGTCAATCCTGCCGCGGCAAGAATAGGGACAATCATCATGGATGTTCGATTTGCCGCGACACCACCGATGCAATGTTTGTCGACAATAATGTGTTGATGTAATTTGAGCTGCTCTCCTGTTTCTACCATCGCATACGTTAAGTGAGTAATTTCAGTCATGTTTAGTTCATGCAAATAGCATGCGGCGACAAAATAGGTGATTTCCGCTTCAGAAAGATTTCCTTCAGTAATATCGTTGATAATCGCGTACAATTCATCTTTCTCAAGACGTTTTCCTTCAAGCTTTTTCTTGATATACGAAATCGAAATTGGCTTTTTCTCAGAAAGAATTTCGATGATATCTCCTGTTTTCACGCCGAGAGCGTATTGCACTTCCAAAAATAATCCAATTTCCCCGCAGCAGATGACTTGTTTTTTATGATCTCTTTGAGGAGCGCCATTCACGCGGCCGATAATATCAATGGTTGCGACGATCTTTTTATGCCCGAATTTTAAGAGGACTCGATCTGCAGGACGCAAATCAAGCCGTGTCGCGTCTTTGTCGCAAAGAACTGCAATGGCAATATCGCCTGTCCCAATAGGAAGATTTTTGACCTGTAATCTCATGAAACATCCCTCCGACGAGTTTGAATTATTTTTTCTTTTTCATAAATGCGAATAAGAGTTACGAGAACAGCAAGAAGAATTGGTCCAAGAAAGAATCCTATGAATCCGAACAAAGAAAGTCCGCCGATGACGCCAAGGAAAACAAGCGCGGGGTGCAATTTTGCTTTATCGCCGATAATTTTTGGTTTCAGAAGATTTTCAATAGTGCTTAAAACAAGGATGCCGTAGAATGCGAGAATAACGCCGCGAATGATAAAGCCGGTATCACCTGTTTGAATGCCTGAGATAAGATAGAAAACAGCAAGAGGAAGCCAGACAATCATTGGCCCGACAAAAGGAATCACTCCTAAAACAGTAATAAAGGCGCCAAGAAGAAGTGCGTGCTGCACGCCAAGAATCCAAAATCCCAGCCCTGCGAGAACACCCTGCAAGAGCGCGATGAAAATCTGGCCAAACACAACTGCGTCAGTGGTATCTTTGAGTGTCGTCATCAAATATTCTTCATGTTCTGTTTTCATGGGGAAAAAGTTTCTGACAATGGCAAAGAGATGTTTTCCATCAACAAAAAGAAAGAACATGAGAAAGATCATAACAAAAAAGTCAAAGAGTTTGGAAGGAAGCACAGACAAGAAAGTAAAAATCTGCGTCAGGAATTTCTGCCCAACGCCAAGAAAAGCGTTTTTCACAAAATCCTGAACTATTTGCTTATCCTCCATGCTGAGTAAAGATGCGTATTGAGCGCAAAACGCAGTGTTTCCATTGGTGCATTCGAAAAGCGTCGGGTCAGAAACAAATTGTTTGACAAAGGTGTATTGCTGCACCCCCTGTTGCGAGAGCGAATGAAGCAGAAGAACAAGAGGAAGAGAAAGAAGAATAAAGATGCCGGCAAGAACAACAAGCGAGCACAAATACCTGTTAGGAATGACTCTTGCATGGAGAAAATTGTAGGCAGGAGAAAAGACATAGACAAGGATAATTGCAGTGACAATGGTAAGCAAAAGAGGTTTTAAAAGAAGATAAGAAAGATAGAGGACAAAAACAAAGAGAATGCTTAAAGCGTACTTGGAGTATTCTGAAATATTAATGAGAGATCACCTTCTTTTGATGGAATTTGAGGAAAAGGCATATTTAAACATTCCGATAAGGACTATAACTACCTTTAAGTACTAACTAGCCGAAACATTTATATATAATCCAAGCTTTCTTCAAGAAATCAGACAAAAAGAGGATATCAAGAACAAAAACAAGCGGGGTAATGAAATATGATGGATCAACGATTTTTAACCAAGCTGAAGGAATTCGGCCTTAACAGTTATGAAGCAAAAATTTGGAGTGCGTTGCTCTCCAGAGGAATTTCCAGCGCTGGTGAATTGTCTGATATTTCCAACGTTCCGCGATCCCGAGCATATGACGTTCTTGAAAGCCTTGAGAAAAAAGGATTTATAATCATGAAGATTGGGAAACCAATCAAGTATATTGCAGTGGAGCCGCAGGAAGTTTTGGAGCGCGTCAAACAGCGTGTTCAGGATGAAGCAGTCAATCATGCAAAAGTTCTTGACGAATTAAGAAAAGATACTATTCTTGAAGAATTAGAAATGTTGTACAAGCAAGGCGTTGACGTGATCAACCCATCAGAATTGTCTGGCAGTTTGCGAGACAGAACAAACATGTACAATAGTATCAATACCATGATCAACAATGCGGAAAAGTCAGTGGTTATTTTGACTTCTGCAAAAGAATTAGTACGAATTTCTGAAACATTGAAGAAGAGCATTGAACGAGCTGCAAAGCGCGGGGTTAAAGTCAAAATCGGCGCTCCAGTCACAAAAGAAACAAAGAAGGCTGTTGAAGTGTTCGAAAAGTCCGCAACAATCAGACATGTGGACAGTGTCAAGACACGATTCTTCCTTGCGGACAGCAAAGAAGTATGCTTTGCGTTATTGGATGACGATAAAGCAGTTCCAAGCTACGATGTAGGCATCTGGATCAGCAGTCCATTCTTCGTCCAAGCGCTTCAAAAAATGTTTGAAACTGTCTGGAAGGAATAATTATCTTTTATAATTATCTTTTATTTTCTCTCTCTTTTTTCTTATATATTTTTCAAATCACCGAGCTTCTTAATCACACACAAGCAACGCAATGATTCGCCAAGCAGAAGAAAACCTGACCCCAATAATTATTTTTTAGATTGTTTTCTTAATCAATTATTTTTGATATAGATTATAAAATAAACAATCAAAATTACCCCAATTTTTCTTTATCTCAAATAATCGAATGAAAAATTGGGTCCCCTGAACCAAAGCTTTTACTGGTTCGTGTAATGAACTCTTGTTCGTGTAAAACATTTTTTAGCAACCTAAAACCATAAAAAACAACAAAATATTAATACAAAAACAGAATAACTAGTATTATGAGTGAAACAGAAACAAAACAAATATTAGATGAACTTCGAGTAATCCGATCTGATTTAGATTACATTAAAGGACATCTGAGTGACATAGATCTTGTCCTGACAGATGATGACAAAGAAGCAATAGAAAGTGCAGAAAATGACTGGAAAACAAAAAAAACAAAAAGGTTGATTTGAATTCTTTATGAAGTCCATTTGTCACAAAAGGCAGAAGACTTCTTAGCAAAGCTGGACAAACATATTCGAGAGAGAATAGAAGAAAGACTCAAACGACTTGCGGGTATTCCTATCCCTTCTGATGCAAAATTTATTGAAAGAACAGACAATGGGAAAATGTTTCGCTATCGAATAGGAGATTTTCGTGCATTGTACATTGTCAAGGAAAAAGAAAGCATTGTTCTTATTGCAAAAATTGACAAAAGACCACGAGTATATGACAGAGCTTAATTTCTGAATGCTTACAATCTAAAATCCTCCATGAGCGAACGTACCAGTCTGAACGAAGTGAAGACAATAGCCAATGAGTGAATGTGAGGATTTTATTCGAAAACTATTAATACTTCAATTCCCTAAAAATCAGCATGGCAGCGCTCCTCGAAAGAGAATGTACATTTTGCGGCAATGAGTTGGATGAGAAAGAGACCTATTGCGACGAATGCGGTATGGATGTCGAAGAAGACACAGAAGAAGAAAAATAGAATTTGCAAACAAAATCAACGCACAACTATCGTCTGCTCTCTGCTTGGCCCAACAGAGATGATTCCAATAGAAGCTCCTATTTCTTTTTCAATTCTGCGAACATAACTTTGCGCAGCAGCTGGTAATGCTGCAAAAGACCGGCAATCTGCTGTTGAGCATTTCCACCCGGGAACAGGGTCATAAATGGGATTTGCGCGGCTAAGGAGCGCTGCATTACTTGGAAAATCCACAATCTTCTTTCCATCAATCTCATACCCAACGCATATATTGATTTCATCAAAATCATCAAGCACATCAAGTTTGGTCAGGACAACAGAAGTCATGCCGTTAATCATCTGGGAATATCTGCCAAGAACAGCGTCAAACCAGCCGCACCGTCTTGGTCTGCCAGTTGTTGCGCCATATTCATGGCCAATCGCGCGCAATCGCTCGCCTGTAGAATCTTTCAGTTCAGAAGGAAATGGTCCTTCGCCAACGCGAGTGGTGTATGCTTTCATAATGCCATACACCGCAGTAATTTGAGTTGGAGGAATGCCTGAACCTGTGCATGCGCCAGCAGAACCGCAATTGGAAGAAGTGACAAAAGGGTAAGTTCCATGATCCACATCTAAAAACGTTCCTTGCGCGCCTTCAAGCACTATTTTCTGGCCTGAAGCAATTGCGCTATTGAGAAGATGAGGAGTGCTGCAAATATAGGACTGCAGGGAATGCATAATTGCTGTGTATTCTGCATATATTTGCGCTTTGTTGAGCCACTGCTCTAAAGAAAAGAATCTGCCGAGATGTTCTCCGCTGACAACGAGCTGTTCAAGTGATTCCTGAACTTCATAGACAGATTGGCAATGCTGCTGAAGAAGGTGTACTGCAGCAGTGTATTGCTGCTCAAATTTCTCTGTAAAAACAGAAGGAGTCGCAAAGTCACAAAATCGAATTCCCTGACGGGAAATTTTGTCAGTATACGCAGGTCCAATCCCCCTTCCAGTCGTGCCTAACCTTCCTTTATAGCGCATACCGTCAATAAGTCTGTGCCACGGAAAGATGATGTGCGCCTGATCGCTGATAAATAATCTGCCAGAAAAATCAGTGCCAATTTGAGAAAGAAAATCCATTTCTTCTTTGAGGGAAAGCAAGTCAACGACAACGCCATTGCCAATAACATTTTTGGTGTGCGGATACAGAATGCCGGAAGGAATCAAATGAAGTACAATTTCTTTTCCGTTGACTTTCAAAGTGTGTCCTGCGTTTGCGCCGCCTTGATAGCGGACAATATAGTCTGCGTCTTTTGCGAGAACGTCAACTATTTTGCCTTTGCCTTCATCCCCAAATTGCGCGCCGACAATAACAGAAGCCATGTATTTTGAGAATAAACTGCGCTTTATATTGTTTGTTGAAATTTGAAGATGTAGCGTTTTTTGTCATCCAATTAAATAGATATTGATCATAAAATTAAATATCAATTTGTGATCCTGAACGGATCACGAACACTCCTGTGCCTCGCATAAGGTCTCGGCACAGGAGTGTTCATAAAACGATGCTCCGAGCGTTAAGCGAGGAGCATGAATAAAGAACAAGAAGGGAAGCAAATACGCTGATGCGATTTTTTTAGGAGCATCAGCGTATTTGTCACTTTATTTTTTTAATAAGAAACTAAAATTATATTCTTAATCTTAAAAGAATTCAGAAAAAATAATTTTCAACCATTCAAAAACGAAGTAACATCTGCGTCAGAAGAAGGAGTACTTGTTTTCTTAGTCGTTGAAGACGTACTAGAAGTTGATTTTGAAGTGCTGGAAGTTGTCTTGGCTGTCGTATTCGTCTTTGTCGCATTCTTTGTCGCATTCGTTGTTCCATTCGAAACACTGACAGTAACCGCGGTTTGCTCCACAACAGCTTTTTCCTGACTCAATGCGCTTTGCTGCTTTTGATCAAGAGAATCCACTCCTGCGTCTGTTTCATCTGTTGCGCGTAAATTCATAAGTGCAGAAAACAGTGCAATAATAATGATGACAAAAACAAGCGCCAATAATCCATTGATAAGTAATTTTCTCATACACGTTCACACTATAATTCACATTATGTTCTACCAAGTCATTTGATCAAGGTCAGAGGTAATATTGTCTACAAGAACCGGATCATACGATTCAGTCGTCGCATTTGCGGAAGCAGTGCCTGAAGATGGTTCAGAAGATAATTCATCAACCGCTTGTTTGTTTGCGCAGCCAAAAAGGGTGAGCAGTACCGCGAAAAGAAGGAAAAGCACAAGTAATTTTTTCATAATTCTCACCTACAACGAATCAATCTCATTTTGAATGTCATCAATCTGATTTTGCGTGTCATCAATATAATTGCTGACTTCATCTTCCAGATCAGTTAAATCTCTGTCAGCAGTATCAAGTTTTCCATCATCAATAAGTTTGTTAATGTCAGCAATCGTCTGGTCATAATCATCATGCTGTGATCGCGCGTCAGAGAGAAGCGCGTCAATCTCATGATCTATTGTTCTATAATCACTGCTGCTTGTGCTTTCGCCTGACGCGGAAAGCGCGTTGTACAATGCAGTGATATCATCTTCAAGGGTATTCATGTCATCATCAACAGCAGTCATGCGTGTTTGAAGATCTGTTTCAGTGGAAGAAATCTGCACTTGCGCTTCATCCTTTGCGTCGAGATAACAATCTGCTTCATCAGAAGAAGTGGAAGCGCTGTCAAGACAGGATTCGATGTCGTCCGCAGTTCCTGAGCTGATGCCATATTCATCATAGCAGTTCTGACGTTGTGTCGCGTACCCTGCTTTTTCCATGCAGGAAACAAATGCGTTGTAATCAGCGTTCACTGCAGATGCTGACGCGCTGAGCTTGTAATAGTCTACGTTCAAACCTAGACCAGCAGTTTGCTCTGCGTTAAGGAATTTAGAGAATGCTCCTTTTCCAGCGCTGTTTTTGACAAGATTTTCTCCATCAGTCATGTACTGTTCTGCTTTTGCGAGAACATCTTCTGCTTTGGAAGTATCATATCCATCATTCTGTTTCTTATGAATATAATCCTTAAGAGAACTAATTGCATCATCCGCATTATTATAATATTCTGAAAGGGAATATTCTTCAAGCAGACTCGAAAGGCTTTTTTGTGTTGTGGTTTTTGTCGTCTCTGTTGTTTTATCTGTCGTATTCGTTTTATTTGTTTCTGCTGTTGTCTTTGTGGTAACAGTTACTTCACTGCAAAGCGAGCCTCCTGCTGCAGTGAGTGCATCGAGTGCAGTAGTCAAAGAAGCTTGTGAATTTTTGAGTGACTCTTGCGCGCTTTGCACAGATTCAAGCACTGTCGCGGCGTGCGCTTTGTGGGAAAACGAGCTGTCCGCTTCTTTGATTTGTTTTTCTGCTTCTGTGATTTGCGCTGCGAATTCTTTATAGGACGCGTCAAGATCAGAATTTTTTGAGGAAAGTTCTCCAATGCCGCAATCAAGTTTCGCGTCAATAAGTTTTCCTTTTTCCACAAGGGCGTCAACTTCATCCTTAAGATCTTCAACTGGTTTTTGTTTGACAGTATCACCAACAGAAGTCCAGGAAGTTTTGATTGAAGAAATAATCGCTTTAAAATCTTCTTTGGATTTCACATATTGAAGATTATCGCGCGCCTTTTCGAGAGATGCTTGTGCAGTCGCTGTCGCGGCGGTGTCATCTGCGTAACTGATGTACGAAAGCATGAGATTGATGCTTGCTTTTGCGTAGGAAACAGCGTTGTCGAGAGTTTCATAGTCAAGGTCTGAGCAATCAGCGTCTACTTTTTGACAATCAGAAAGATCTGTTTTTGATTTCTCAAAGTCTTTTTTTGCGTTATTATAATGCGCGAGCAAAGAAGAGAGTGAATCTGCTGCCGCGAAAGGAAGCGCAATAAGCAGTAAGATGAGCGTCAGGAAAAATATTGATTTCATGATTTTACTTTTCATGAATGAAGTAAAGCCCTACTGATAT
>JACRKI010000055.1 GCA_016215305.1 Candidatus Woesearchaeota archaeon
GCTTTAAGCAGGCGATTACCGGCGTCGCTGAAGGAGTGCTTGCTGTCTATTCCGCGTATATGTATTTGAATGACGAAGAAGAGTGAGCGGATTCATATGTCAATTCTTGATAAAATACTAAGTCTGCCATTCCCTGTTCTGAATCATTGGGGATACTGGATTATCTTACTTGCCGCGACGTTAGAATCATCGCCTCTTTTTGGCATATTAGTTCCAGGCCAGCCTATTGTTATCATGGGAGGTTTTTTTGTCAAACTGGGTATTTTAGATATGGGCGATACTATTTTCATCGCCGCGTTAGGAGCAATTCTCGGAGATGTCATTGGATATGGATTGGGCAGAAAATATGGCTATTCTTTCATCACAAGATATGGGAAATATTTCTTCTTCAAACAAGAGCATTTTGAGAAAACAAAAAAATTAATGAATCATCATACTGGCAAAACGCTGATTATTGGCAGGTTTAATTCTTTAACGAGGGCATTTGCCCCTTTTGTGGCAGGTTCCTCTGACATATCATTTATTAAATTTCTCACCTACAACATTATTGGAGGAGTGAGTTGGGCAATCTCACTTGTTATGATAGGATACGTCTTCGGAAGAAGCTATGAAATAGCATCTCAATACATTGGAAAATTTATCTTTATCGCCATTGTTTTGAGTGCGGTGATCATGTACGTGTATAGATTCGTCAACAAGAGAAAAGATATTTCTACAAAATAAAGTCAATTCTCCCTAAACATTTAAAACCCCTCGCTCGTTTTTGTCTCTCCATGAAGACACTCTTTTTGGAAGCGCACGTTTCCATGGACATCACACTCAGCGAAGAACAGCTGAACCAATTGCCAAAAGAAATAGGATTATTTACGACTGTCCAATTCATCGACTCTTTACAACCGCTTGTCAAACAATTAGAAAAACACGGCATTGCGGTCAAACTACTGCGCGGCAAACACACGCAGCGCGACGGACAAATTCTTGGCTGTGAATATCTTGATTATCCTGCTCCTGCATTTTTGTATATTGGAGATGGCCAGTTTCATCCGCAGGCAATCGCAATCAAAAATAACAAAGCAATTTACTGCTACAATCCTTACAGCAAAGAAATGAAATTGTTCGATCGAACAGATATTGAAAAAATTGTCAAACAGCACAAAGCAGCAATTTTGAAATTTTTGAGCGCAGACACGATTGGCGTGATTATTTCCACCAAACCCGGACAGCAATTTCTGAAAAGGTCAATCGAATTGAAAGAGAGATGCGAAGCAAAAGGAAAGAAAGTCTATTTGATGATTTCCAACACTGTTGATTTTACGCAGATGAATAATTTTCCGTTTGTGGAATGCTGGGTGAACAGCGCATGCCCGAGAATTGGGATCGATGACAAAAATAAAGTGGACAAACCAATGGTGAATTTAGAAGACGTGTATGAGCTCATATAATTACAAGAACGCGCGCAATGGTTTTGTTTTTTTTCTCCACGCGCGGAGTTTTCGCAATGCTATGAGTTCAATCTGTCTCACTCTTTCTCTTGTCACATGAAATTGCTTTGAGATTTCCGCGAGGGTATAATTCTGCGGCTCTCCAATGCCAAAACGCATCCTGATGACTTTCTCTTCTTTTGGTCTCAGATACGCGAGGACTGTATCTACTGCATCACTGAGATCATTCTGAAGCAGAGAAGATTCTGGATCTGGAGAAGGAGTCACTTCTTCATCAGCAGGCGGAACATAGGCATCAGCAATGGTTTTTGTCTCTAAAGAAGAGAAAGGCTGATCAAATGAAAGCGTATTCAGGCGAAGAGCAAAGCGCTGAAGGGCGATGGCTTTTTCAACAGGAATTTCTAATTTATTCGCTGCATGCGCAAAAAAACGATCTGAATACCGAGGCTCATTCAACCCATAATTGAAATCCTTTTCTAAAACTTCAAATCGCCGTATTTCCGTCAATTTATAGATTGGAACGCGAACTGTCCGCGAGGTTGCTTCAATACAGCGGATAATTCCCTGACGAATCCACCACGTCGCATAGGTGCTGAATTTGAAGCCGCGACTATACTCAAACTTTGCCGCCGCTTTCATAAGACCAATGTTTCCTTCTTGAATCAAATCCGTAAATGGAACGCCTTTGCCTTTGTATTGTTTTGCAATCTTAACGACGAGGCGAAGATTTGATGCAACAAGCTCATCACATGCCATTGCACTTGCGGTATTGGTTTGTTGATACGCATTATACAACGCTTTTTGCAATGCAGGCGCTGCAGTACGCTGCATTTCCTCTGAAAAGAAAAGCACAGGCGCGTCAATTCCTAAAGAACCTGTTGTTCTATACACTGCCAACGCATCACAATATCTATCCCAAACATTGGCGAAAACAGGCATCTGAACAGGAGCGCGCGTACGATCTTTTTGCTCATGCAGATAAAACGCAGTGACAGCAATGAACTGCGGAATCAGCTGTTTCTCTGCAGTAAATAGTTCCCGAACAGGCGCAGGATTATCAGACGCGGAATATCCATTCCATTTTTCCGCAAGCGCAGGAGAACGTACCGCAACCTGCTGAAGATAATCGCGGCAGAAAGGAAGTGTTCTGTTGGTAACGAGGATTTCCAGAGAAGATTCGCCGATAATCGCGGCGCTCAGGCGGTGTTCATCTTCTCTTGTCAGAAGAGGATATCCCGCCATCTGCTTAATATATGGTTTGATGACATGGGAATACGTCTGATTCATAGAAGAAAGAAAAAAAAGAGGATATATAAAGATAATGACTTGATTATGATTTTGACATAGACAAAGAGAAATCAATAAGAGAATTTAAAAAAGAACACCAATATCTATAGGATATTTAGACTTTTTGACAAATTTGTTAAACTGTTTCTATACGTAAACAAAACAAGGAGCTAAAAAAAATGAAAGGAACTATAAAATTTTTTAATGAAGTAAAAGGATTTGGATTTATCATCGCTGAAGATGGCAAACAAGTTTTTGTCCATAAGTCCGCACTCGGAGAAGGCGTCACTTTACATGAGAATGACTCTGTCACCTTTGACGTCGAGCAAGGAGATAAAGGACCAAAGGCAGTCAACGTGAAGAAAGAGTAGGAAAACTTTTTGTTAACTTATTTTGAACTGTATTTAACTCTATTTTTTATTTATTCAATTCTACTTTTTTAATTCTTCCTCTTTTTCTTCCCAAACATTTAAAATCATCTTCGCTTTTTGAAGGGAATATTCGCGCAACAACACATGAACAGATAGTGCTGATTCGCCAAGCAACACTAATACGCGAACTAAGAAAATCTGAACACACGAACTCGCAAACTAAGGTCGTTGGCATGTAATTATTATTTTAAAATTTATCAGAGCAAAAATTATGAA
>JACRKI010000057.1 GCA_016215305.1 Candidatus Woesearchaeota archaeon
AATCCGCGAAAGATATTCTAGTCTCCATTGATGTTTGACAAGAATTTCAAAACCAAAGAGTGCGCCAAATGCAAAGAAAGGCACAAGATAAAAGACGTAAAGAGAAGAAACAAAGAAAATAAGGAAAAATAAGACAACGAAAAAGAAGCAGAAAAGAGGGGAAAGCATTTTCTTTTTCCAGAGCGTAGGTATACTGAGAATTGCAAGAACAACAGTAAAGACACTAAATCCAAAAATACCTCCAAAATCAGAGAAGAAATTCTGAATCAGGGAGAGCAAGCCCTGCGTATGAAGTTGAAGTGAAATACCCCCGAATAAGAGAGAACCGAAAAAAAGCGTAAAGAGGAAAAGAAGCAAAAGCATGAAATACTTTTTATCTATTCTTGTCATAAGAGAATCTGCGGGAAATGGTCGCTCTTTTGTTGACGAGAAGCAAAGAAGAAGGAGGATAACAAGGAGAACATGAATTGCTCCTGAAAAAAAAAGCAATCCAAAAGAGAGAAAAGAGAGGTATTTTGTCCAGTTCTTTTGGAAAAAGAAAAAAAATCCACTGCAAAGAAGAGGAAACAAAAGGGCCATATTCGTTGCTTCGGAAAAAATAGTGAGGAAGACAGGGCAGCTGACAAGAAAAACTCCGGCAAGGAGTGCTTGTTTTGAAGGAAGGATAAGAAGAAAGAGACGATAGCAAAAAAACAGAGTAAGAAGACCAAGAACAAAAGGAAGGACAAGTCCTGCAAGGTTCATGCCAATGTATTGTCCCAGTATGCCTAAAAGCAGATCAAAAATATCAAGAGAGTATGGCCGCTGGAGTGCGATAGAAGGATCCATGGTGGGAATTCCATGTTCAAGAATATAATTTCCTAAAAACATATGGGAATAAATTGTTTCACCTGGAGGAAGGCCATTATAATAAAATGTCCGGTAAAGGGGAATAATGCTGAGGATGAGAATACTAAACGAAAAAAGAAGAAGAGCGCTATATTTTTGTTGTGTTTTGAAGGGGAGCGTCATTATTTTTCTGCCTCGCAGGTGCTTTTGTACAGCCGAACCACTCCTGCATAAACAAGCTGAATACAATCATTATCATCATAAGAAAGATATTCAATATTATATAATTCCTTTGCTGTGGGAGAAATGTAGATATACTTTGCATGGTATTTGTTCATAATTCTTGTTGCGATAATCTTAGAATGAGTGGTAAAAATAGTTTGAATATCCTGAAGCCGCTGTTTTGCGTCAGGAATTTGAAGAAAGTTGGAGTCTGCGACAGTTTTTCTTCCTGCGAAATATTCAACATAATGTCCATCATCAACAAGGCTTAGCACTGTTTCATTTTCTGCTGTGATTTCCGGCAAAAGAGTAAGGAATAAAATTTCTTTTGGAGTGATAGTCTGGGCGATGCGTATTTCGGTATAAGAGAATGCAGGAATAACTGAGCTTAAGATAAATATAAGGAAAACAAGTCCAAATATCAAGCCGCTCCATCTTTTAATTTTTGTTCGTTGAAGATAATTGTGGAACAACATATATCCATATCCGGATAAAATAACAAGGAGAACAGATAGATAGAGTAATCCTAACGTCCATTCCACCATGGTAAACCAAAGAAGTATAGTGGTCACAATGGTAATACTAATGATGGGGAATATCTTCCGTCGGATTTCTTCGTACGCTTTCACTTCTTGTTCAGGAGCAAGCCATTCTTTCTTTTGGTTATAAAAAAGAATATAATAGATCACCAGAAGGCTGAAGAACAAAGGAACAATTCCTATATGATATATTGCACCGATTATTGTTATGTTGTAATAATATTTATCGACAAGCTGTTGGGGAATATTTTGCCAGAGGATATTCATGCCATATTGGAGAAATGCGCCTTTGTAAAGCAAAAGATAAAACCATGCAGAGAGCAGGAGTCCAAAGAAAACAAATTCAACATGTTCTCTTTTAGGGATAATTCCATATATTCTTTCAAGGAAGAGATAAAATAAAAGACCGAAAAGAAGCAGCAGGCTTGACGCGTCAAGAAGGATGAGAAAACAGAGAAGAAAGAGGCACCATAATGCAGCAACTCTATTTTGGATTTTGTAGAAGAAGAGTAAAAAAAGAAAGCTGAGGGGAAGGGAGAGTGATTTCACAGAAAGAGAGTTGACAGTTTCAACAAAATAAATGGGAATAAATGCAGAGACGCAGGCAGTAAACAATGCAATCTGTTTGTTTTTGGCGATTTCATCAACAAGAAGAAAGATAATGGGGATAATGCTCACTGCGAAAATGTTGGGAATGATTTTGGTGAGGTACCAGCTGGAACCAAAGGAGGTTAATATTGCAAGCAGGTAATGGAAAAGCGGTGAAAATAAGAATAATCTTCCGCCAAAACTCAGGGGATCATAAAATTCTGGCACAAAATGTTGTTGAATTGCTTCTATTTGCCGGAGTTGGTAGTAAGAAGCGTCATCGCTGAAGTAAGGAGTAGAGAATGCAAAATAAAGGCGAATTGCAAGGGTGAGTGCAATGACAATTCCAAGCAAAACATAGATAAATTCCTTCCGCATGGGTGCTTTGGAGCTGTTCTGATTTATAAGGTTTTACTGATTTTGGCTGCGTAGAAATCCCTTTTGAAAGGCCTAATGCCTACTTTTTTCTGCCGTCTTTTGCTTTTATTTTTTCCTTTCTTGTCTCTTTTCTTTCCCCATTAATGGGAATAAGGGGGAGAAGAAAAGGACAAGTGTACGAACTCGGCGGCGGAAAAAAGAAATATATGTCAATTAAACTGAGGATTTCTACGCAGCCCTGATTTTTGATTGTGGACTTTGTCCACGGAGAACTTTACAAAATCAATATGTTCACAATTTTGAAAAGTTCTCTAAGAGAATTTTGCCAATGAAATGATTATGCAAAATTCTCTGTTGGTGAAACACACCAGTGGAATTTCGGAATGTTTGAAAGATTTTCAGGAATAAAAGAACTTCCTGAAAACTTTTCAAAAAAGCCGAAAATATTCCGGAAAATGGACAAATACCTTTTTGTTTAAGTTCATCTCACAATATTGGAATGGAAAAAATAACAGCATGGAAAAGAGTGTTATTGGTCGAAGAGATACAACACTGGTTCACGACAAAGTATATAAACGCAGTTCCACTCACAGATCATATGGAAGATACGCTGTTTCCGACTGGTTCTGTGGTGTTTGATACGCTTTTGTCCGGCTATGAAGGGGGCATTATTACCACAATTTATGGTCCTTCAGGAACAGGAAAAACAACAACCTGTTTGCTTGCGGCAATTGCCACAATCCGTTCAGGAAAAAAAGTTATTTTTGTGGATACAGAAGGGAGTTTTTCCACGTTTCGGTTTCAACAGCTTCTTGCGGGAGAAGACATGCGGCAGTATTTGGAAAAAATATTCATTCTCAAGCCAATGACATTTGCAGACCAATCAAAAGCAATGCAGCGGCTGAAGGATTTGGTCAATGAAAGCATTGGTCTTATCATAGTAGATAGCATTTCTACATTGTACAGAGCAGAGCTTGCAAAAAACGAGGGAGTCAAGGCAAGTAATTCAGATTTAGGGCTTCAATTGTTTTATTTAAACAATATTTGCAGAAAATGGAATATCCCGGCTCTTATTACGAATCAAGTGTACGCAGATTTCGAAGAACGCGATCAGGTCAAGATGGTTGGCGGTGATATTTTGAAGTATGGCAGTAAATGTCTCATTGCGTTGGAAAAGTACAAAACAGTCCGCAAAGCGATTATTGTCAAGCATCGTTCGCAGCCGGAAAACAAGATGATCCTTTTTTCAATAGTGGAAGGAGGATTTGCGTTGTTTGAAGAGCATCATGCAGCCA
>JACRKI010000052.1 GCA_016215305.1 Candidatus Woesearchaeota archaeon
AAAGCGTTTAGTAATCCTTTGAGCAAAGCCCAAAGTATCTTCATATCATTATTATTATTTTGATTTTTTTTCAAAGAGTAATCTATGAAATAAATAATAAAAATTACATGCCATCGCCAAGCTTCTGTCAGTGCGTGCATCTACGTTGTTAGTTCGTGATCAAAGAAGCTAAGTAATTCAAACAAAGAGAGTAAAGATTTAAGAACAAGGGATTAATTCTAAAAACAATGATCTCACTCTTCATCAGGCAAAAACAAAAATATTTGGCAGATCTCAATTCAGAAATACGAGACAAATCAAAGAAAGGCTTTATCGACGAAGAAATAAAAGAGTTAGTTGCAACAATAAACAAACAAGAAGACTATTACACCACAAGCTCCTGCTCTGGAAGAATCCTTTTGTACACTATTTCAGAAGACAGAAAAAAGAATGAAACAGAATGGCTGTTTGTCAGCCACAATATTGTTTCAGAGAGTGAAATAAGAATAGCACTCAAAAAGCTGCCGAAAGGAATTATTTTTTTCCGTTTTGAACCATTGATTCTGCATGTTGTCTGCAAAACAATGGACGCTGCGCAAAATCTCCTCCAAATCTGCGGCATGTGCGGCTTGAAACATTCCGGCGCGATGACGTTGGGAAAGAGAATTATTGTCGAAATAATTGGCAATGACCGGCTTGACGCGCCTGTCGCGAAAGACGGCAAAATTATCATTACAGAAGAAGGAATCTCCCATTATGTTGCAGACGCAAATGAGAAGATGAAAAGAAATTTAGAAAGGATAGAAAAAATAAACTATTTCTTCTTTAACAAAAATGCAAGCATTGCGCCGAGAACAACTAACCCGATAATGAGTCCGCCAATTAACAAAGGAAGTGTATAATCTGTTGGCGTTGTTGTTTCTGCGGAAGTTTTAACTGCTTCAGAAGTTGTTGTTTCAGTCGCTGCAGGTGCAGTAACTGTAGATGTTGTGGAAGCAACAGTATCGACGTCATCATTCGTTGTTTCCACTTCAGCATTTTCAGAAGCACTTTCCTCTTCAGAAGCGCTGCAATCAGGAACAGTCACTGTCTGGAATCGTTTTTCTGATCTGACTCCATCTTCGTATTCAACTTCAGCGCGAAGATCATAGTCTCCGGGAGCAATGGAATCTGCAACAGTAAAGGTATAATTTTTAGTAAACCAAGTCTCTTCATTAGTCCAACGACCTGGTTTCAATTTAATAAAATCCCATTTATTGATGCCAAGATCGTTGCTGATAACCAAAACGCCTGAGTCAAGGGTAATAGAGCCAAGATTGTGCGCTTCAACACTGACGCTAAAACTTCGATCATCGCAATCAATTGTTGCGGGATCTGGTTGGGAAAAGTCAAGCGTGAGTGCAGTTGCGTCTTTGTTGACAGTCATCTGCAATGTTTCTTCAACAGTATATTCAGTATCATCTGTTTTGTCTTTTCCTTTCAAGCGAATTTCGACGTCATAATTGTCTTCATCTGCGCAATCAGGAACAGTAAAGCGGAACGTTGCAGTGTCATCGCTGTCAGGATCTAAGTCTTCAAGAGAGATGGTTTCTTCTGTTTTGTCGTCAAGATTATCAGGGCAAGTAGAATCAACACGGAAGCGAGCATCCACGTTTCTTATTCTGTGGCCGCTGGTATTAACAGGGAATGTGTTTTCTGCTTTGACAGTGATGATCACATAATCTCCAGGCGCAGCTTCAAAAGAGCCGCCAGCAGCGTTAACGCCACTGTCAAATTCACCATCAACTTCTGCGTCAATGTCTTTGAATCCAAGCCCGCCTGCGAAAACTGCGGGGACAGCAAGAATAAGTGCTGCAAAGAAAAGAATGCTTGTCATCAATGCGAATTTGTGTCTACTGATCTGTTTCATACCCATAACCCCCAAATACTATCCTACTACGAGGAGGTAATGAAAAAGGGTTTTTAAATGTTTGTGGTGGTTTTGACATTCAACTTCTCAACTAGCAAAGCATAATATCTTGGTGCAATATAATAGCCATTTTCAATCAGTTGATTCAAGAAGAAAAGCGCTTCTTTTTTTGTCAATATTTTTTTCTGCACAGCAAGAAAAAGAACTGTTGTTGTTCTGAGTGTAGGAATAGCCAATGCTTCTGCTGCTTTGATTGCCGCAGCGTCGTCAAGAATAATAGAGTCATTTTGTTCTCTTGCAAGAGAAATTGCCGCAGTTTCTCCTTTCCCAAGACCAAGCACAATTATTTTGACTGGATTGACAAGAGTTATCCAATTTTTCTCAATTGCTTCTTGTAATGTGTGTTGTCCTGGTTTTCCAGGAACAAAAAGTTCTTCTTTAACATCAAGAGGAATAATAATTTTTGTAAACAATTTTCTCAAAAGTTCAAGTTGGTTTATTTTTGCAAGACAAATCAGTGGAGTTGCGTTAGAAATCATTGATGCTCATCCCAAGAGTGCAAGATCTTTTTCCAGTTCTTTTTGAGAGTAGCCAGTCCAATCAATGTTTTTTTGTTTAAGAAGATTAAGCATTTCCCAAAGAGGAAGTTCACATGCTTCTGCTGCCTTTCCAACAGAAAGCTTATGTTCTTTTATCTGCTCTAATGCATTTTCTATTTTCCATTCTTTGAGTGCTTTATCTAATAACCGCTTGATTGCTTCACTTCGATTGGTGTGCCAATTCTTTTCTACCAGCGTTAATGCCTGCAAAGTCGGCTTTTCTATTCGAACGGAGATTGTTGAGGCCATGTTTGCATTGTATTATATTGTACACATATTTAAATTTTTCGGAAGAAAAGAGAATTAGCAAAAACATTTACAAGAACCAGCAGTCCTTTCTCACGCACCCACAACGCTCTGGCAAGGCCAATAATTATTTGGTATATTTTTTTCGATAAATTATTTTAGAAGATTTCTTCAATAAAATATTTCCAAAAAATTACATGAAGATACCTGGGTTTTCTTAGTTCGTGAATTTATTTTTCTTAGTTCACATTTTTTCTTTCAACGAGAATTTTAGAAAAAACACCATAAGAAATTAAGAAAGTGATTTTTTCAAAATTCTTACAGGAACTATTTCCCCTCTTCCGAGGGGCTAGTGCTCTCGCACATAGTTCCAGTACCGATTTGATGTGTCAAAACTTCACAGTACGTAAAGTTTCAGGAACACACCCCAACGATTCCAGAGCCTTGCTCTGCAATCAACTGAAAAGTTTCGAACTTTTCAGTCTAACAATTCATGAGATGGTCTGAAGATGATTTGTTTCCGAGGAAAGGAAACATGGATATACCCATGACAGTGATGATCAGAAAATTTTGAGAGAAAATCACTCGCTAGATTCAAGAAGTGATTTTTTCAAAATTTTCAAATGAAAATGAAAAAATATTGAGATTAGTAGACAGTTCCTCTTTTGTTCAAAGCAGCTATTTCTCTTCTGTGCAGCCTTGGTTTCGATTACGTTTGTTTTATTTTCTTCGTGTCCAATGCAGCCGTTCCGATCTTCTTTGCTTTCACAAAAAAAATTTGTCCTTCTGCGTTGTCCTTCACAAAGCGTCAGATGTTTTGTGAATTGATGAAAATATGCCGCACAGATGTGCTGCTTAGTCATGCATGAGATACAGGCACTCCTTTCTTTGCAAAATGCAACTGAAAAGACCTGCTTCACACAAATACATTTCTTTCTGGGAACATATGTTGCTGTCCCACAGCGAAATATATTGAATGAACAACTTCGTCCCTGCCTACTACTCAATACGGTGTTTCATATTTTACTGAGATGCATTCCACAAGTAAGAACAATGCAAACATAAAAGAGGCAATAATTTTCAGGATTGAACTTCATCGCTCTCTTTTGCCGTTTTTTTGTCCAAATAAGATTTTTTGGTAAAAATCTTACTGTCCTTGATGGAAACAATTTTGGAAAGGAGTGTTCGGTGTGTGCCTCCATTTTAGGGCATGACTTTTGTTTCTTTTTTTTACAAAAATCAGGTCTAAAATACACTCTTCTCTCCACTAACATGGGTTGAACCATGCATTGTCTCAGTAAATGTGAAATAAAATCCCGCTCCTCACTTCGTTCGGAAGGGATTTTAACTTAAAACTTCTGTGAAAAATCTTACATGAGGAAACGTATCAGGCAGGAATGAAGTGACTGCCTTTTGCCGGTTTCCGAATGCTAAGATTTTTTAGAGCCGAAGTAAAACATTTTTTCGATGGAAACGTCTTCAGTTGCAAATGTTCCTGTGCGGGGGTTGCCTGCAGCTGGTGCCACAGGTGTGCTTTGGACTGGTTGCGTTGGTTGTTGCAAAGTACGCTGCACAGGAACTTGCTCCTGAACAACCATGGTTGGTTGTTGTTGTTTTTGCAACGGTAATGCGTGGAGCTCTTCCATCAACTGGATAAGCTGCGCATTTTGTTGCTGAACTGTTTGTTGCAATGCAGTGAATTCCTGCACGAGAGCGTTTGCAAAATTCTGCAAAACATTTTCCATTTCTGCCTTGATTTCATCTTTGTTCATCGAAACCGCAGATGCAGTTGGTTGTTCTGCAATTATTTGTTGTTCTGAAGAGACGGAAACAAATGGTTTCAGTACCTCTGCTTTCGCAGGTTTGTCTTTGATAAATTCCCTCATGACAAGGGATTGATCCTCATTGATGTGCATGTCAGAGAGGCACTGTTCGCCTTCTTCTCCAACCATGGTAACTGCCAAGAAGGCAGCGTCTTCGTGATTATGGGCAATGCCCTGATGTTTGAGTTCTCCTGCAAGGGAGTTGAGCTTTTTTAATCGTTCAATATCCAATCGCATCACCTGTTTTTTGTAGTGAACGCACCAAATTTTCGTACATTTCGAAATACCACAGAGTTTATCTCTGGTGGACAAAGTCCACACTTGAAATTCGATATGTGATATTTCGTAATGTGTCAAGAACCACTGGTCTCTCAAATTAGCAGGTCGCTTTCGCGTCATGCCACCTGTTTCTGATCGGTGGTTCTTGACAAATCGCTCTTGTGCGTTCACTAGATTGCAAACGCAAACAAGTTACGATAATTTATTGCGTTTGCAATATCTCTGGTATCGCTTCTCTGTCGTTTCTGAGGTTACTGAATGCCATGTAAACTTGTTGCGTTTCTTCCGCACCAATATACATAATTGTATACCATTATAGCAGAACTACTATATAAACCTTTCTTTTTTGGATGTTTTTTTAGTAGTTTTTGAAGTTTATTTTGTGCTTGTTGCTACTTTAGAATAGTTTATTAAATTCGTGTCAGAACATTTTTAAGACCATCTACAGTTTTGGAGTTGTGCAGTTTTTTGATATGAATTCTTTTGAATCATCTTTCTTCCTATCATTAAACAATAACGAAGGAGAAGAAAAAACTCTTCTCTCGCTTCTTCTCCTTGAAAACACTTTCGATCAAA
>JACRKI010000058.1 GCA_016215305.1 Candidatus Woesearchaeota archaeon
AACTGGATTTTAAAAAATTTCAACATTCGTGTCTTTTGACACTCATGAGAAATTTTTCATTAGGTCTAAGTTTTTTCTTTTTTCTATTCTTTGTTAAAATTCTTCATGAACTTCCATATGGAAGTGAATGCAAGAATTTTATCTCTCATCAAATTCCAGCGAACAAGAATTAATGCAATATCTTTTCCCAGTCTTCCCAGCACCAATCGGACCATCATCAAACACATGTCCTAAATGACCGCCGCACTTTTTGCAGAGAACTTCGACGCGGCGCATACTGTAAGTGTTGTCTTCCTGTAATTAGGTTCAGTTCCTTTTTCCCTCAATACGTGATGTTGTTCCGCAGTGAGTTTCTTTTCAGTTTGTTTTGTCATGGCAAACAAAGAGAGGTTGCCCTTTTTCTATTTTGTGAAAAAGAAAGGGAAAAACAACAACTTCAGAATTCTTCAAATTCGCTTGCGCTCTTCAAAACACCAGTTCGTCTTAAGTGCGCGACTTGAGAAGGTTTGTATTTGTAGATAATGTCGCCTTTATCATCGCCGGATAATTCCCAGGGTTCGACAAGCAGTAAATCTCCTTCCCTGACCCATAATTTTCGTTTGAGTCTGCCGGGAATTCTGCAGATGCGTGTTTTGCCGTCAAAGCAGCGGACTTTGTTGCGGGAGCCGCCGAGGCGCTGTTCGAGAATGCCGAATATTTCTTTGCCTTTGGGCATGACAGTCCGCCGGATTTCCATCTGTTCGATTTCTTCAGGAGTCATATTGTCTGTTTCTTTCTTTCGATATTCTGCCATAATTTTCTTGAAGAAGGTTTTGGTTTATAAAACTTAGTAAAAATTTTGAAAAAATCACTCAAAGAAAATTCAGAAAGTGATTTTTTCAAAATTTTTTAATAAAATAAAAAATAATGAAAAATAAATAAACTCACTGAAGAGGTTGGTATGTTTCAGGAACTTTTTGTGAAATTGTTGGCAAAACTGCTTGTGTTCCTTCAACTTTATAATCTCCTGTGTTCAAAGTAACTGTTTTTGCTGTTCCAGATCCTGAAACAACAAGGTCTAATGATAATGTGCCTTTGCATGCGTCAGAAACAGTAATATGTTCTCCTTTGCTGTCTGCAGAATAACGCAAGCAAGTATCTTTTTTTGGAATCAATCTTCCATCTTTTGCAGCCTGTGCTTCAATCGCAGGTCTTGCGTAATCTTCTACAGCAGATTCAATATAATCTCTTTCAACATATCCAACAGCTAAGATACCTAAACCAGCAGGCACAACGAGATATCCGACTGCCATTGCAACTGGCTTTGTCCAACCTAAAAGATCTCCAATTGTGGTCTCGCCAACTCTTTGAAATACTGGTTTCTTTTTTACTTTTTCTTCTGTTGCCATATTCAATTCCCCCTGCCCTTTCTATACTTTAAAGTATGAGTTTGTTATTTGTGGGTAATGAAGCACCATTTAAATAATTGCCGGAGAAATCTTTATAAACAACCCATATTTTCAAACATTTAAGATAAGGCGGTGGAAGCTTCCTTACACTGGAGATGAGAAATATGTCAAGAATGCATTCAAGCGGCAGAGGCCGATCTGGCAGCAAAAAGCCAGTAGAAAAGAAAGTGCAGGCATGGGTTCGATACAAACCAAAAGAAGCGGAAATGTTGATTGTCAAGCTGGCAAAAGACGGCAAAAATGCGTCTGAAATTGGAATAATTCTTCGCGACACCTATGGAATTCCAAGTGTTCGCACCTTGATGGCAAAAACCATCAATGAAGTTCTCAAGGAAAAATCCTTGCTGTCAGAAATCCCCGAAGATGTCGCGGCGTTGATCAAGAAAAGCATTTCTTTGGAAAAGCATATGGAAGAGAACAAGCAGGACATGAGCGCAAAGCGCGGTCTGCAGTTGACAACTTCCAAGATTTTGCGATTAGTCAAATACTACAAAGGCATTGAACGACTGCCAAAAGACTGGAAATTCGACAAGAGCAAGATGCGTTTGTTGATTGAGTAAGAATTTTATTATTTTTATTTCTTTTCTTTTTTATCAATTACTTTTTCACGTCAAAATCAATAAGAAGAGGCAGGTGGTCAGAAAAGTGATAATTAAGGACATTATATTTCTTTACTTTGATCTGTTTGGAGGTTAAAACATAATCAAGGCGCCGCGAAGGATGGTATGTTGGCTGCGTTAATGTCTGGGAGAGTTTGTCCATTGAAAATTTATGGTGCAGATGTGTTTTATCTAAGAGAATTTGAATTTCTTTTTCTCCGTGAAAGGTGTTAAAGTCCCCCATTAAAATGACTGGATTTTTGATATTATTCACAACGGCAATCAATTCTTTAATCTGTTTTACCCGTGTTTCTCCGCCGAGCGCGAGATGCGCGAGGAGCATGGTTACTTTTTTAGGAAGATGAATTGTCGCTTCAATAATGAGCCGTTTTGTTCCTTCATGAAAAACATGATATTTGACGTGGGATAATTTTTTCTTCGCGATGATCGCGTTTGCCTGTTTATCGAGGATGGGAATATGATGGAATAATTTAAGCCATCCGTGAATTGGATATTTCACTTTCTCCACAAAACTTTTCATGCCGAGTTTCTGTTCAAAAAAAACAACCTCGTCTTTTTTTGCCCGGAAAGATCCTGTGTCCACTTCAACAAGCGCGAGAATATCTGGCTTGAGTTTTTTCAGCTGTTCCACAATTTCCTGATCTAATTTTGGAGGAGGAAAAAAAATGCGCCAGAAATACAAGTACTCCCACCACAATCCAGTCATGCCTTCGCAGTATTCAATATTATAGACAATAAGACGAACCATGGCAATTTCAGAGAACTTATGCTATAAAAAGATTTGGTTCTTTGGCACTGTCTCAAATTCTAGGGGTTTAATGAATTTGCTTCATCCCTTTTAGAAATAAAACAGAGGTACTCGCAAATTTTGTTCCATCTGGCCATGTTGTTGTTTTTTGACACAAGAAAAGATAGAATGGTCAATGCAGCAGCAGTTTCAATCGAACACTCGAGTTTGATCGAGAGTGTCTTAGAGAAAAGGAAGCGAGAGAAGAGTTTTTTCTTCTCCATTTGTTTTTATTTTAGAGAGCTTTGAATAATTCAATTTTTGTGCTGAATTCAAAGCGGCTCTGTTTAGAACCACTGATTTTTGACTGATAGCATGACGCGAAACGTCCTGCAAGTTCGAGAGACCAGTGGTTCTTAACACATTACGAAATACCACATGTCGAATTTCAATTGTAAACTTTGTTAAC
>JACRKI010000056.1 GCA_016215305.1 Candidatus Woesearchaeota archaeon
TAGATTTGTAGTTGATTCCTGTCTTTTTGGATCATTTCTGCGTATTCAAGATACAATGCTCTTTTATGAAGAACCAAAAAGTAATTATCTTCCTGCAGGTGTTTTTGGTTTTCGATAGATATTTATATTAGTTATACATTATGTTTAAACATGGTAGAAGTTGAATTAAAAGAGTGGGGGAATTCTGTTGGTGTTCTTATCCCTTCTGAAACATTGAAAGAACTTGGTTTGCATAAAGGAGACACTGTTGAAATAGACATTGTTGCAAAAAAAAGAAGAAATGGATTCGGGATTTGCAAAGGCGCAAAACCATTTGAAGAAGAAACAGAAACGCATGAGGATTTTTGGTAACATGCTTTATATTATAGACACGTATGCTTGGGTTGAATATTTTCTTGGTTCTGCAAAAGGAGAAGTTCTTAAAAAATTATTTGAAAGTGAGAAACATCGCTTTTTTACTGCCGAGTGTTGTCTTGCTGAAATTAAAGCATGGTCCCTTCAAAATAATAAGGATTTTGATGTCTTATTTAAGATAGTTCGCGCAAATTGCACCATTCTCCCCCTTACTGAACATAATTGGATTGATGCTGCATCAGTACGATTTGAACAAAGAAAAGAACGTAAAAATTTTGGCATGATTGACGCAATTTTGCTTGTGAAACAAAAAGAATATAGTTGTAACATCATCACTGGAGACAAACATTTCAAAGGATTAAAAGATATTATTTTCCTAGAATAATTATTCTTTGATTCTCTAATCTTTCGGCACCAACAACGCAAAACCCAAGAAAAACAAAAAGAGAAAACCAATGACGAAAAGGAAAATTCCCCAATCCACTGCTGCAACACTAAACAAAACAAAACTGTAAATCAGTGCTACTAACGCTGCTGCAAAACTTGTGCCAATCAAAAAGTCTTCTGCTCTGCTGTATTTTGTCATGAAAATACTTTTATTTCTGGATTTTAAAAAGCTATTGCATCGTCGAGAAAGATTGTTTGCTTTTTGATACTTGGTGGTACTGAAAACTTAATATTTTCCTACACGCACTGAAAGAAGAAAATACACGAACTAGCAACGTAAACTTGATCACAATATTTATTATTTTAAATTTTAATAATAAATATATGAAGATACCTAAGCGATGCTGGTGCCTATCTTTTTCTTACTTGGCGATTTAGAGTTTTCTTAGTGCGTGTATTTTTCTTTTCAATCAGAAATTAAAATTACCCTTTCACAACCCCAAGCGGTTTTAACTTCACTACTAGATTTCCGATTCCTGCATCATGACTGACTTGCACGACTTCATCGACATCTTTATACGCTCCTGGCGCTTCTTCTGAAATCCCTTTCCACGACGCTGCCTTGACATAAATGTGCTGCGCTTCTAACTCTTTCTTTGTGCCTTCGCCAGTATATCGCTTATTTGCTTCATGTCTTGACATCACTCTTCCAGCGCCATGCGCTGTTGATGCAAAACTTTTTTCTTTTGATGTTTTTGTTCCAATAAGAACAAACGACGCAGTTCCCATAGAACCTGGAATTAAAATAGGCTGGCCAATGTCTCTATACTTCTCACAAATTTCTGGATTGTTTGGACCAAACGCCCGCGTTGCACCTTTTCTGTGGATATATAATTCTTTTTCTTTTCCATCAATGTTGTATTTTTCTTTTTTGCAAATATTATGTGCAACATCATAAACTTGTCTGATTTCTTGAGGTTTCATATTGAAAATTGTTTTGAATGCTCTTCTAATTCCATGTACAATCATCTGTCTATTTGTCCATGCAAAATTTGCTGCAGCAGACATTGCACCAAAATATTCTTTTGCGAGCTTTGTGTCAGCTGGCGCGTAAATCAAATCTCTTTCAGGTAAACTATTTGCGATTTCTGGAAACGCATCTTCAAACTTTCGGAGATAATCTGAACAAACTTGATGCCCAAGTCCTCGACTGCCACAGTGAATCATCACGCAAATTTGCCTTTTTTCTGTGATGCCCATTGCTTCTGCTGCTTTTTTATCATAAATTTCTTCGACATACTGTACTTCAAGGAAATGATTTCCTGCACCAAGAGTTCCGAGCTGATTTTTTCCTCTATCTTTTGCATTATTTGAAACGCATGTTGGATCTGCCAATTCTAAACATCCGTTGCTTTCTGTGACATCCAAATCTTCTGGAAACGCATAATTATTTTCCACTGCCCAGTTTGCGCCACTCTTGAGAACGCGATCCAGCTCTTCTCTTTTCAAATGAATTTGTGAATCTCTTCCGACACCACTTGGAACATTTTTGAACAGTTCATCAAGCAGTTGTTTTATTTTTGGTTCGACTTGTTCTTTTGTTAATGGCGTTGCTAATAATCTGACGCCGCAATTAATATCAAACCCAGTCATTCCTGGAGAAATGATTCCCCCCTCTACTGGAAACGCTGCAACTCCTCCGACACTCATGCCATATCCCTGATGCGCGTCTGGCATCATGTAGCTAAATTTTTGGATATTTGGAAGACAGGCAACATTCATTCCTTGCTCAAATGATTTGTCATTTTCAATAAGTTTGAGCAGTTTTTCTGACGCGAAAATTCTGACAGGGACATTCATTTTTCCCTGTTTTGGAATTTCCCATTCATTGTCTGATATTTTTTTTAGCTGGATTTTTGGTTTTTCTTTTTGTTGCTCGTCCATTCATGCAAAAAATGAAGAATTGTTTATATAATTTCTCTTGAATATTATCACTACGCAGCAAGCCTTCTTCCTGTCATCTGTCTTGAATATAATTCCAATCTTTCCAAAGAAAATGCGTTTGCTTCGACAAGATGTTCCATGCTCTTCAATAACGTGTAAATGTCTTTGACATCTTGTCCATTGATAATGCCGCTCATTTTATCTCCTGCATCGCCAAGTCCTGGTTTTATGTAATCTTCTTTGGTTAATGGCAATTGATCATGGCTGACAATATGCACATTGAATCCTGCGTCTGCAAGTGTTTGTAGTCCTGTATATCCTCCTGCAAAGAAACTTGTGCAGTAGACATCGCTTGGTTCTAGATTTAATGTTTGTAAACATCCTTCTACTGCCTTCCTGCTGCTTCCTCCTGTCGCAAGCATGGGATCAACAACCATAAGAATGTCTGGTTTTTCAAATTCTCTTTGGAAAACATATGTTCCTGAGATAAGTTGAGAATGCTGCGAAGAATTGTATCCATCAGGTATTTTGAGAGCAATGTCAATAACTCTTCCACTATGCGCTCCACCTTCTGAGATTCTTTTTGCATCAACGCCAATAATATACGATTCGCATCCCATTTCTTCTGCAAGATCTGCAGCAACAAGCGAAGGAAGAATTCCTCCTCGATGAATTGCAAGAAACGCAACACGCAATTGCCTCTGTTCATTTGGAACATAACTTATAAACGTATCTGTTTTCATTTCTATTTTATCTATGCTTAGATCAGCAATTCTTGCACTTGAATGATAGCCACTTACTGTGGTGACTTGGTTTCTTGTATTTTTGATTCCATTTATTCTTCTTCCAAGTGCTTCTTCATATGACATTCTTCTTGTTCCGTCTGCATATCCGATTTCACATTGCATTCTTGTAGGTGTTGCAATTTTATATTCTCTTTGCACTGCATCTGCCAAAACAAGAGGAGTAACAAGTTGTGTGACTTGCGCAATTCCTCGCTGAAATTTTTCCACATGTTCTAGATTTTCTACATTCACCATTCCTTCTCGTAATTGTTGCATGAGGGTCGCAATAAGTGGAGGAAGGCTAAGGTTATCAGTTCCTATTTTGTTCTCTTCAAGCGCTGCTTCTGTTGGTGGTGTATTCCACGATCTTCCCATTCGAAAGACATTTGAATAATATTTTCCTCTCTATTCTTTATGGCTTGCATATCCTGGTCTTATTTCTGCTTCAGGAACTCCTACTTGAGTGAATGTTTGATGTATCAGATCATTGAGTGTCATTGCTGTTTCCTCGTAAGAATTAGAACATTAGAATATTCCTATCTTTTTTAAATATTTCGAAATTCCACAATTACACATCCAACACAACAACAACTTTCCACATTCCTTTTTCTTCAGTAATTTCCATTTCATTATAGGTGACTGATTTCACGCCGGAAAGAATTTCATAATGCTGTCCATCATCGCCGGAAACATTTGCGTGGAGCTGAAAATCACTTCCCTTTTGATGAATGGTCATTGCCTCCACTTTGTGCAGCGCAAATCGTTCGCTGTCGAAAAGAACAATCAGTTCCTGGAGAAAATCGTAGAGCAACGCTTTTTTGTGTTTTGTTTCAATAATAATTTTCTTTTTTATTTTTTGCTTAACTTTTTCTGTTTCAATAATTATGTTTTCCATCGCTATCGCTGCATTGCTGAACGCTTCTTCCATTGTTTTCCCCCACGCCGCAAACTTTGCTTCTGCGGTGTGTGAGAGATATTCGTATTTCATATTTCTTTTCTTGCACTTAGAAGATTATATACTTTTGCATCCTGCGGTTTCTTCTTCTAATCCAATAATGACATATCCTATTCTTTCTTCGATAAGTTCCTGTTTTCTCGTCTGTAATGCAAAATAGCTTTGTGCAAAAGCTATTTGTTCTTTTCTTGGATCTCCATTTTGTGCAATGAGATAGCATGCATATCTTGTTAGCATGATATCTTCGACTTGTCGTTCAGCTTCTGACCCTATCTTAACCATTTTGGCGGCGTCGACAAAATGGTCTGAAACACTATTCCTTGAATTTTTACACGCTTCTTTTGCCTTTTCTATTACTCCTTGAAATTTACGCCACTCTACATACCCCAAAAGACTTTGTAAGTCTCTTGCAAACCAGAATTCTACACCATCCTTTTCATTTGCAAAATCTTCAAAAGACTTCTTCAGTCTGGTTACTACTTCTTTTTCCATTCTGTGGAATAAGGGTCGTTATTCTTTAAAAAGTTTGTTTAAACAACTTTCGGAGAAATTTCTGACAGTACAAACAAGAAGTTTTAAGGGCTTTACACTTGAAATAGAAAGCCCCCGAAGGGAGTTGCACCCTTGACCTTCGGTTCTTTTGATGTGTTTGCACACAATACAAAACCGACGCAATAGCTACTATGCTACGGAGGCATAATTCTTTAGAAATGGAGTTTGTTTAAAAAGTTTATTCAAACAAATCCTTTCATTCACTCCTTTTAGTCGTTCATGAAGGATTTGTAAAAAATTTCCCTGTTAAAATTCTCCATGAGGTTGCAAAGTAACCAAATATAAGAATTTTATTCAAAACTCAATCTCAGGCAAACCAAAGTGCGGCTCGAATGTTTTGCCTTCTGGCTTCCAGCTTTCCATGTCCATAACTTTCTTCAAATGCGCCTGCACTTTATACATATCCTTCAACGCTTCATTCTTATAGGTTTCAATACTCTTCTTGTAAACGCGCTTCCAGAATAAATCAAACACTGCTTTTTCAAAATTATTCCCTGTTTCCCATTCCGGCATGCCAAAATGCAAATATGAATGTATTATCACTTCAAAAGTTCCCTTGCTGACTTTGATTTTCTTTCCTTGATGCATGATTTCCGCGTCTTTGAACTTTTGTCCGATCATATTGATTTTAAGCGCTTTGTAGAACTGCACGCCTTTAGCGGTTTTCAATGCCCCGCTAAAAACCCCTAATCCTTTTTTTGGACGCCACCAGACATAAAATTCTTTTCCATCTTTTTGCGTTTCACTGAGATAAAAATATCGCTCAGGGAAGTTTGTTGTATCCGGACCGCAATATCCTTCTGCGATAAGCCAATATCGAAAATCTTTATAGAATCGTTTGAGGTCAAAGTATTCTCCTACTGCCTTTGCCCTGAAAAAACCAATGTGAATGTCGACCATGATTTATTTCTGGTAAATCTCGCATATAAATCTTTCTACTTCTTAACTAGATTCAAAGTGTTGTGTCTTTTTATAACCCGCCGCAGCAGGCGGCACGACGGCCAAAATACTGGCTTCGCAACAGTATTTTGCCCTACTCGGCATCCCGAAGGGACAACCCCTGCCTCGTCGTGCGCCAGCGGCGGGTTTGGCGTTCGTTACAAAAACAACAACGGCGCAAACTGAGTGTAGAGGAAAATTCAGTTACGAAGTTCTGAATTTTCCTTTACGAATAGGGCATCCGACGAAGGAGGATGACCGTGTTTGCTGCCTTTGTTGTTGTTTTTGTTTATTGAAAAATTTTACTTCTTAATTCCAACTCTTTTCAACAACAAACTTAATATAGACACACAAGAAACTTCTTACAATGTTAGTCGGGCTTGTCGGAAAACCATCTTCTGGAAAATCCACCTTTTTCAAAGCTGCCACGCTCGCAAACGTCGACATCGCAAACTATCCTTTTACCACCATCAAACCAAACCACGCAGTTGGCTATGTCCGATTGGATTGCGTTGATAAAGAGTTCAACAAACAATGCAACCCCCGCGTTGGCTACTGCCTCAACCATCAGCGGTTTGTCTGCATTGACCTGCTTGATGTCGCAGGTCTTGTTCCGGAAGCATATTTAGGCAAAGGAAAAGGAAACCAGTTTCTCAACGATTTAAACCAAGCAGACGTCCTCATTCATATTGTAGACGTTTCAGGAAGTGTCAACGCGCAGGGAGAACCTGTTGACGCACTCAGTTATGATCCTGCAGAAGACATTCGCTTTTTAGAAGTGGAACTTGACATGTGGTATCTGCAAATTATCAAAAACGGCTGGGAACGATTCACCAGGCAAGTCCAGCAGGAAAAAACAAAAGTGAGCCGCTCTATCGCAAAGCAGCTCTCTGCTGTCCGCGTCACAGAAGTGCTTGTGGATGGCGCCATCAAAAAATTTCATCTTGATCCTGAAAAAATCGCGAATTGGACAGAAAGCCAATTGATGCAGCTCGCTTCTTATTTTCGCAGCCAAACAAAACCCATGCTCATTGCCGCAAACAAAATTGACATTCCCGGCGCAGACAAAAATTACGAGCGGCTTGTCAAGGAATTTCCGCACTACAAAATCATTCCTTGCTCAGGAGACGCGGAACTCGCGCTTCGCGAGGCGGCAAAACACGAAATTATTTTCTACATTCCAGGTGATGCTTCGTTTACATTGAAAGCGCCTGAAAAACTCAATGATAAACAGAAACACGCATTAGAATTTATTCACAAAAACATTCTTGAAAAATTTCATGGAACTGGTGTTCAGAAAATACTTAACACTGCTGTCTTTGATTTGCTTGGCTACGTTGCAGTATTCCCTGGAGGCGTGAACAATCTTGTTGATTCCCAAGGACGATGCCTGCCTGATTGCTTTTTACTCCCTCCAAAATCAACTGCACTTGACTTTGCATTTAAAATTCACACTGACATTGGAAACAAATTCGTTCGCGCAGTTGATGTGAAAACAAAAATGAGCCTAGGGCGAGAACATATTCTCAAAAGCCGTGATGTTGTTGAAATTATGACCAGCAGGTAAACATGAAGAAAATAGTCTTTATTGCTTTTGGGTTATTTGTTGTCATTATTTTGGTTGCTTTGTTCTTCTTTTTTGACGTTTCTGATTCCTCTTCAACTATTCCTCTTACTTCACCTGCAGAAACACATGAGGGATTGAACATTTTTCAATATTCTGCTGAAGAAGGAGTTATTCGTGGTGCCTACATTGAAGGGTCAGCTCGCGTTGATTTTGAAGGGATTCGTGTTGGCATTCGACCATTTTTTTCTCTTCTTATGGAACCAGATGTAGGTTTGTATGATGTCAGTGCATGTTACATCCTAACTTCGCCACTTCTCAAGAAAAGATAGAAACCTCTGCAAAA
>JACRKI010000061.1 GCA_016215305.1 Candidatus Woesearchaeota archaeon
CGCGACAAAGTTAGGAATCCAGACAGTGGAAACATTGGAAAAATATTGTCCTTCAATTCTTGATCAGCAATTAACTCGTCATTTCGAAGAAGAGATGGACGAAATTCAGGAGCATAAAAAAAAGCCAAAGCAGGTTTTGGAAGAAGCAAAAGAAATGCTGACAAAGATTCTGGCTGTCTTCAAAAAACACGATAAACAAATTGGCGAAGAATTGATTGGCGCGAATCGGGAAGCGCAGAGCATTGCCTCCACGATTGGTCCATGTCCAAAATGCAAGCATGATGGTACCTTGATGCTCAAGCGCGGCAAGTTTGGGATGTTCATTGCCTGCTCCAAATATCCAGATTGCGAAAGAACGTTTAAGATTCCTGCGGCTGCGTTGATTAAGCCGACTGATAAAAGCTGCGCGGTTTGCGGCATGCCAATTATTCAAGTGATTAAGAAAGCACGCAGGCCAGTGCAGTTTTGTTTGAATACGAATTGTCCGTCGAAGCATGAAGGGGTTTCTGCAAAAGAGATTCATGATTTGGAATCTGGCAAAACAGAGAAGAAGTGTCCGACGTGTAAAGCTCCTTTAATTCTGCGAAAATCTGTGTATGGAACATTCTTAGGATGTAGTACATTCCCGAAATGCAGATATATTGAGAGAATGGGAGAACGTCCAAAATTGCAGAAGAAAGAAGATGCTGCTGACGAGAAGGTTGAAGTTGGGAAAAGTGAGGAGGAGGGGGAATGAAAATGGATAATAAAATAATATTTTATCACTTTTAGATTTTTAGATCACAACCTTTTTAAATTATTCTTTGTAATGGATGATTATGCTAGGACAATTTTGAAAATGCAAAATTAAAAGAGAAAATTCTCCGTTATCACTTAAACTTCCTTTTTCTCTTTGTTTTAAGATCTCAAATCCTAATTTTTTATAAAAGTGAAGAGAGTCTCTTTTTGTATCTGAATTCCTTTTCGCATCTGTGGTTATAAAACGCAGACCAATATCATTTCCTATTTTTTCAGATAAAACTATTGTAAATTCAATCATTAAAGTACAATCCCTTGTCCTAAGTTTATTGTTATAAATTTTGTTATGTGGGAATTGAAATCATGTATTTCACCAAATTAAATTTACGTGGATCAGGGTAATCAGTAAATGTCTGGATTTCTATGACCCGCGGTGTTTCAGCATTGCCGTCAAACATAATATCAACACCAAGAAATCGAGAGGAAAACGCTCGCGCGGCTTTTGTCGCTTCTTTTCGAATTGATTCAATATATGCTTCATCTAATCCTGTTTCAGGATGATGTAAAACACGTGCTCCCTGAGAATAGTTTGTTACTACACGTTCTGCTCCATTTACCCGCGCGAACAGATGTGGAACGTGACCATTGACCACATACGCGCGAACATCAAACTTTTTTCCAGGAAATATCTCCGGAACAATAACTTCCCGCTCAACAATAACTTCATGTTCAAGTAATTGTTCCAGTAATTCTCTTTTTCCAGTAATATCTGTAAACGTCCATGTTCCGTATGTTCCATAATTATCTAATTTTCCCTCGTGCACATTGTAGTTTGTTCTCCATATTCCATGGTGCAAAACAGTGATTCCTTTTCCTTCTGCGCCATATCTGCATTTGATAAAAACACCGCGCTCAGGAGCGACATGATCCAGAATTTCAGAAATATCTCGAGATTCAATGACTCTGCTTGTTGGCACGTCAAAGCGTTGCAGTTGCTCAACTGTTGCAACTTTATCTCTATCCAACGCAGCAAATGCAGGTTGAATGACATAATCTAATTTATGTGATGATCCATATCTCTCATTGAGTGCCTCTTGTCTTTCTAAGAAGAATCTTTGAAAAAGATCATACGATGCTTTGGATGTTCCATATAACTTTGTGTCTTGCGGCACTTCACAGTTTGCATTCCAGAAAGTGAACGGGAAAAAAAGCAGCACTTGTATTTTTTCATTTTTAAAGTCAGGCGTAGTTTCTATTTCTCCATAATCTCGTCGTTGCACATCAATACCTGCTTCCTGTGCGCAAGTAAAAAGCCGTTGCATATTTCTATCTGAATAATCTGTGTCGCCTTTGCCAAGAATGAGTAAACTAACCATCTTTACCTTTTTGTTCACTCAATCAAACTTCTATCTGAAATTCCTTCAGGCTGTAGTTTTCTCCACTCTTTCTTCACCGGATCAATAATTGCTTTTGCAATGTATGTTCCTATGTCTCCTCGTTCTTCAATTCCTGCAAGCCCATCATTATTCGCAATGAGCAACGCAAGAGGCATGACTTGTTTGCTATAGACTTTGCTTGACGTGATTGGAACAAGCCCGGGATAGCCATAAATACTGATATGCACGCGGTCCTCTTCAAGATAATACGGGTTCGCGTACGTTGTTGGATGAATGGTTTCAATAGGATTTGGAAAATCAACTGCAAGATCTAAAACAATCATCTCCGGGGCGGAGTTTCTAATATCTTCTCTTGTGACTAAATATTGTTTTGCTTCTCTGTTTTCTGCTGGCCAGCTGATTCCATTGATAAGAATGTCCGCATCTTTGAGATGTTCGTGAAGATACGTGAACTCATCTCTTCTTATAATTTTTACATCCATGCCTAATCGCGAACATGCGGTAATTGCTCCAGTGGAAACATTTCCATATCCCAAGACAACTGCTTTCATGTCATATGGCATCTTTCTTGAGTGGCGCAGTGCGTAGTAGACACCAGCTTCTCCAGTAATGTCAGTTTGGTCAATAAGCCGTTCATTTTTATTGTTTCGTATGGATTCCATTTCAACGACAACAATTCCTTGTCTTCCTGCATAATAAATGTGACTTGGATTTTGTTCACTGTGAAACATGCCAAACAACGTGCTGCCACGTCGCATGAGAGAAAATTCTTCTGGGGAAGGTGCTTTCAGTTTCAGAACAAGATCTGAAAGTTCATACAGTATTCGTGAATCAGAAATAATCTCTGCTCCTGCTCTTTTGTACCATTCATCTGTGATTCCTATTCCACTCGCGGCATCTGTTTGGACATAAACATCATGTCCTGCGGTGGTGAGTTGGGTAATTGCGTCAGGGAGCAACATCACTCTCTGTTCTA
>JACRKI010000060.1 GCA_016215305.1 Candidatus Woesearchaeota archaeon
TCAACTTCCTTGACGATTGAG
The DNA here is from genome assembly GCA_016215305.1 of Candidatus Woesearchaeota archaeon. Taxonomy (GTDB): domain Archaea; phylum Nanobdellota; class Nanobdellia; order Woesearchaeales; family DSVV01; genus JACRPI01. The sequence continues at coordinate 22 of JACRKI010000060.1, forward strand.
GCGAATTTCTGCTGGAGTTCAATTGGTGGAAGAGGAATACTCATTCATCATGGTGTAAACCAAGGATCTTCCTTCAATGCTTTAAAAGCTTCGTTTAGTGAGATATCTTCATGTAATTTCACCCACTGTCCTGTATGCCTCATAAAAAATAACTGGAATGGGTTATTATCCCTATATTTATTGCCTGTATATTCCAGCCTTGCAAATGTTAACTCAAAAGAAGGCGAGAGAGCATCAGGAGAGGGGCAGTTATATTTTGAACACAAATAAAATCTTCTTCCAACCCATGTATAATAAATATCCGCAATGTAATTCCAATCATTTTTTTTTGGTTTCCCTTTGAGATGTTGTTTCTTTAATTCAGTAATCAGATTGTCCGCCATGCGCTCTATTTTACTCTTCATTTCCCCAGAAACAACTTGTGCTTTTGGGCTATAGGCCCATACTTTTGCGTTTCCCATGATCTCACTCGCCCTCTTCTTTTTTCATCTGATTAAAAAACTTTGAAATAAAATCCAAATATCCCCTACTTCCGTAACCCTTATTTCCACCAACTGACCGATGCAGTTTTGCTGACTTAAGCACAGAGGAAATAGATAAAGACAGGTCACGCCGATCATAGTTATTCATAAATAATACTACTTTTAATTTAGTAATAATGTCCTCTTCCAACCTGTTAAAAGCCGCATTCTCTGAAAATATCTTATCTCTCACGTTTTTTAATGATTCAATTACTTCTGAATCTTTCAATGAACTATCTTCTGAATATTCAGTATGCACACCGGTTAGTTCAAGAATTGGACCTTTCATATCTTGAGCGGTATCTGGTTCACCCATCCATTGCTCGTAAAACTCTACATTCTCCCAACCGTAACCTATTGTAGCGAGAATTTTATCTTTATACAGGACATTAATAAAAACTGTACGGCAATCACACTTTTGATCATTGCAGTAGCTTTCTAAGAGAAAATATTCCCCTTTTGGAAGCCCTTCTTTTTCACTCATAATAATTATGCATCTTGTTTCCTTCTCAGCTATGTCGGGAAATTTATTATGAAATTGCTCCATCATCATTTTCCATACACCTCTTTTTCCATCTCGTTGTTTGTTTTTCATTCATTCACTTCTTCTCCACTAAAAATACGCAGTGATCTTTCTCAAATGGATCTAATGTTCTCTGCCAAATAATGTTCACTTCTTTCTGCAGCTGATGCTCTACTGCCGCATACACCTTTCTTGTATCCGCAACCACATCTATTGATTTTGCTTTCACCGCAAGCATCGCCTTGCCATCTGGCTTGAGGAATTTGAGATTCTTGAGAAATATTTCCACTTGATTCTTCTGCGAAATATCCTGAAACACAAAATCAACCTCGCATATTGTAGATTGATACCTTTCTGGATGATTCGCGTCCGCGAGAATCGGCGCGATATTTTTTCTTTTTTCCGCCAAAAAAACTAATCGCCGCAGCATATAAAACGAATACTCCACTGCAAAAATCATGCCATTCTTGCCAATCATATCTGACAAATGTGAAACTGTTGTTCCTGTTGACGCGCCAAGATAGAGAATGACATCTCCACTTTTAATTGGAATTTTAGGAGGCCCTTTTGCCAGCGCCGCGCCTATCTTTGACTTTTTTATTGACCATTGCCTGAGCTCGCCATTTCCTGAAAGCTTTTCATCATAGACTGTCTGCCCTGGCAAAAGATTCTCTGTCCAAAACGCCGGTCCTCTCTTTGTTTGCTCTTTGTATAATCCTGGTTGTAGTTCTTCAAACATTTTTTATTTCTCCTGTTGATTTTTTCATGAATAGATTGCTTTGATTCGCTTCGCTGCTTTCTCACGAACCGAATGCTTTGATTCGTCTGACTGCTTTTTCAGTATCTTCATGTATTTTTTATTATCTTTTAATAATAATTCCATGAAGATACAATTGCGGTACTAGTGCGTGTATTTGCGTTGCTTGTTCGTGTGATGTGCTCTTTCTTCACTATGATGACTTCTCTGCGTGGAACTTTTTACATACGTCTTGTGATGCTCTGTTCTACCATGAGCTCCAAATGAAGATCTTTTCTGAGATGAATAATGCGATACTCGAGGAGAAATGTGATGCCTCTCTTCATGATGGACTATTTTTTTTGCTTTTTCTTTTCGCCGCAACAATTCCGCGACATTTAGCTCGAGATGTTCCTTGAGTTTGTACCCTACATACGGATCGCCTTTGAAATAATCCACTTTTGCCGCAAGCGCAATGACGCCTGCCAATCTTCTCGCCACTCTTCCTCTTTGCGACGCTTTTGTATTCGCAAGCAACGGATGATTTATAATCATGCCATGCTTTGGACAACGGCCTTGTCCACGCATATAGCGAAACAACGCATTCTCCGCGCCAATCATCTGTATCGTTGACGCAGGCATTTTTGCAAGTCTTTCGAGTGATCCTGCTTCTCCTAATAATTCTGCAGCTAAAGTTGGTCCTGCAACAATAGACAGATTTGTCGCGGTGTCTTGCAACGCTTTTTCAATATAGGATTCGATGCTTCGCTTTTCCGCAAACAAATGCTGGAGCTGGACTGCAAGCGATTCCATCATCGCTCTATCTGCTGCCGCAATCTCCGCGCCCATAGAAACAGGAATATGCTGCTCGAGCAGAATATCTTCTTTTTTCTTTGTTAATACAGCAACAACAAATTCTTCCTGATCTCTTGCAAACTCATTTAATTCCGGACAATATAACGCGTACCATTCCTGCAGCCGTTTTGCCAATGGATTAATCACTTTTTCCATATCTTTGATCGCCGCGCCTGCCTGCATAATGAGATGCTCTTTTCGTATCGCTTCCTTGCACATCTTTTTCGCATGTTCAATATGATACACATAAAATTTTGAGAGAAACTCTTTATGCTGGGGAAAAATAACGTTTGCCGGCTTTTTCGCGTTTGGATATTTCGCTAAGAGTTGTTTTTCATTTTCTGCAATAATTTTTTGATTGTGAAACTCCTCTGCTGATTTGAAAAATCGTTTGTCTTCTATCTGTTTCCCTTTGAGAACGAATGTTCCCACGCAATTCGTGATGAGGATTTCGGACATGAAAGGCAAAAAGAAAAAGTAGTATATATAGTTTCGTTAAAATTCCTTACCACAACCCAATAACTCTTCCAACAACAATTATAATAAACAAAATAAGCAATATAATAACCATTGTATCAATTGATAATTCTGAATCTTTTCTTTTTTTTCTTTCCATTTACATCCACTTCCTTATAATCTCCTTTCTAAACTTAAGTACAAACACAAAAATAATTGCAAATGAAATATACGTGATCATACGAACCGCATAATCCTTCATTAAATCACCAAACTGAAATGCACTGTTTATGAAGGAAACTGTGATTATTATGCTGATTATTACTATTGCAACTCGCTCATACTTTACAAAAAGCTTTTCCAATTTCCCCATAAGACGCGGGATATAGATTGCCTTTATTTGTTTTCTTATACATGGAGAAGCATAAATATCTTTTGTTTTGCAACTCTTTCGAAAACTATATAAGTAACTTCCTGGCTTTTATTTTAGGTGAGCATCATGCTTGCTGTCTACATTCCCTGCAAAGACAAAAAGGAAGCGGCACACATCGCTGAAAAACTTCTCAATCAAAAATTAATTGCCTGCGCAAATATTTTTCCATCTACCAGCATGTATATTTGGCAGGGAAAGAAAGAAGAATCTTCTGAGTTTGTTATTTTTGGAAAAAGCGTTTCTGAAAAGTTTCCTCTCATTCAAAAAGAAGTTCGTCGACTGCATTCATACGATTGCCCCTGCATTACTGCATGGAACATTGATTTCGCGGATCAGGAATATGAGAAGTGGGTGAAGGAAAGTTTGGTTGATGGGAATAGAAAATAATGACGCAGAGTTTATTATTGATAATTAAATCCAAAAAAATAATACAAATATGCTCGCAACACTGTGCTCCAGAATTGTCGCACAGTGCTGCTCGCCGAGCAAAAAAGCCTTTGCTGGTTCGTGTGCAGAGTGAGGGATAAAAGCAGGGCATATGAAGCAAGGAAATGCGACTATATCAGAGAAGAAAAATAAGAACGAGAGAAAAAATAAAGAGGGGAAAATTCATGCTTGTGCATCAGCTCTTGAAGGAACATGACTTCAAGGAGCGCTGCGCATACTGCGGCAAGGATTTCCAAGACCTCAATGATCCCGAAGTCTGGCGCTACGGCGCAAAAGAATACATTACCTTAACCTGCACAAGCGGACATGAACACTCATTTACTCTTGACATCAGCCGCGCTCTTGACGCAAAACTACTGCACAAAGAAATTGAAAATCACAAGAAAGTATTTGTTCCAAAACA
>JACRKI010000002.1 GCA_016215305.1 Candidatus Woesearchaeota archaeon
CGACCGCTTCAAGCATTTTTCGTACTTGACGATATTTTCCTTCAGTGATAATAATCTCAATGTTGTTTTCGCTCTTCCATGAAATTTTATTAACCTTTGGAGGAAGTGTTTTGTATTCTTCCCCATCCACCTGAATTATAACACCTTGCCGCAATTTTATGATTTGCTCATCAGTAATCTTCTGTTTCAACAACGCATGATATGTTTTTGTCACATTTCGTTTCGGTTCTGCGAGAAGCGCAGACAATGTTCCATCGTTGGTAATGATAAGCAAACCAGTAGTCGGAACATCGAGTCGTCCAATCGGAAACAAAGAATTTTTTGTTGCGTCATCACAAGCAAGAAGAGAAACAACATACGGAAAGTTGCCGTTCTTCTGGCAGGAATATCCTGCTGGCTTGTTCAGCACAAGATATTTTTTGGAGACAAAAGAGATTGGCTTGCCATCAATGCAGACTGTTCTTTTTTTCGGAGAGAATTGAAATTTTAATGCGGCAGTGGAAATTCCATCAATAGTGACTCTGTTCGAATTCACCAATGCCATAATTTCCTCTTTGCTTGAGAACACGCCTGTTTGTTTGAGTGCCTGGTAGAGGCTGATTTTTGAGGTCATGAGCAGGTTCAGAGAATATTGCTCTCAAATAGTGCATGGGAATACTGTCTTCTCCCCATGAAGCTTCTATTTCTCTTTCTATTCGGGAAATGTCTGGGAATTCACCAATAGGTTTCCCTCCTCTTGTTCTGGCGATCTCAAAAGGATCAAATTTTCCTTTCGGACCTAGTTGAATAGGAACAGCGCCATATCCAATTTGATGTTGATGATCAAAAAAATGTTGTTGACTGCTTGTCAGTTGTTCATACAAAGTAGTTATAGAGTCCATGTGTTTTTCCCTCAAATGTTGAGATAATCAATTATTTCCCTGATAACAAAATCATATTCTGAAGCTGTTGTTCCCTCAGGATATGCCTCTGGAATTGCTCTTTTTGCAGTTTCATAGAGCTGCCAACGCATAGCAATACTTCCGTCTGGATCAAGAGCAAGTTCCCGAGTATCAGGCGCTTGCGCTCTTTGCAAAAACGCGTCAAGAGGCATCGTGCCTTTTCCACGCAAAATTTCACCAAGACTCTGGAATCCGCTTGACGCGTTACAGGTGTCCCCTTCTGCCATTTTACCAGAAAAAGTACTGTCCCTTTTTAAAACTGATCCTGTTTTTGATGTTGTGCAGATTTTTATTATGTATGCATATCCGCGCACATGCCATAGCTGCAGATTGGACCTGTATGAACTGGACCTTTTTTGTTGCAAATCTTCAATGCAGATTCCAACTGCTCAAGGAAAATATCTATTTCTTTTTTCGTGACAATGTACGGAGGCAATAAGCGAATGCCTGTTTTGCCGCACCCCAAGACAACAATTCCCTGTTTTAATAATTGCAAAACAATATCCTCGCGCATCTTTTTTGTAGGAAGATCAAATGCGTTCATCAATCCTTTGCCGCGAATGTTTTGTATCAGAGAGGTTTTGAATTTTCCAGCAGAATCTTGCGCAAGTTCAGCAAGCGCTTGCCGCAAGTACGCGCCATGTTCTGCATTTTTTTGAAGAAGTTTGTGTTTCTTGATTGTTTTGATAGTTGTAATTCCCATCGCAAGATCAAGCACATGTCCGCCTCCCCATGTCGAGGAAATAGCGCCGCTTTCGTTGGGGAACCAATTTTTGTTTGCGACAACCGCGCCAACCTGCAACGCTTTTGCGCTGGTAAAAAAATCAGGAGCGATGCCAAAGTGTTCAAACGCCCACCATGTTCCTGTTCGTCCCATGCCGGATTGCACTTCATCAGCAATAAAAGGGATATTTTGTTGTTTTGTTATTTTTCTCAAATCGCGCATCATTTTTTGTGACGCGATATTGTAGCCGCCTTCTCCCTGAATTGCTTCGACAATCACAAAGCCGACTTCTGCTGGAGCAACTTCTCTCGAAAGTAATTTTTCCAGTTCCTCGCCAGCATTGTCTGAAAAGGAAAGTCTGCGCATGGGAATGCTCAAATATCCTTTTTTCTGCACAAGTTTGGAATTGGTGCAGGAAAGCGCGCCGAGAGTTCTGCCATGAAACGCGCCAGTCATGCTGATGCCAAGCTTTGTTGCGGGTCTGCTGCGCATCGCGCATTTGATCGCGTTTTCAACAGCTTCTGCGCCGCTGTTAATCAAGAATGCGGCGTTCGCGTGCATGGAATGAGGAGCAATGCTGAGCAATTCTTCAATCATATCAAGATGTTCTTTGACAGTAAAATCCTGTCCTGCGAATTTGAGCGGCGTTCGTTTCAAATAATCTTTTGCAGTTTCAAGAAGCGCGGGATGATTGTAGCCGAGCGGATTGGACGAGATTTGCGACCCAAAATCAAGAAAGGTATTGGAATCAATGTCTTGAAAATAACAACCACTTCCTTCTCCTGTTTCTGAATGAACAAAAGGATAAACAGTGCTCCAGCCGCCGTTTTTCTTTTGTAATGTATTGAGAATTTTTGCTGCCTTTGGCCCGGGAATCTGCGTTCGAACAGAGATTTGTTCTTTCATGAGGATTTTCTGAGAATATAGGTATATAAACCTTTCTTGAGATCACTGCACCCAGACTGTTTTCACATTGACAAATTCTTTAATGCCATAGGAAGACAATTCACGGCCATATCCGGATTTCTTCACCCCGCCAAAAGGAACTCGCGCATCTGATTTGACAAATTGATTCACGAACACGCATCCCGCGTCAATTTGTTTTGCGATTTTTTCAGCGCGATCTTTCTCTGTGCTCCAGACACTTCCTCCGAGTCCGTATGGAGTCATGTTTGCAAGCACAATCGCGTCTTCATCTGATTTGAAATGCGTGATTGCTGCAACAGGACCAAAAGTCTCTTCTTTGAAAACTGCCATTTCTGACGTGACATGAGTGAGAATAGTCGGCTCGTAAAAATATCCTTTGCCGAAAACCGCAGTTTGTTTGCCGCCGCACAAGAGTGTTGCTCCCTGCGCAATGGATTCCTGCACTTGCCGGTCAATGTCTGCGACAAATCCGGACTTTGCGAGTGGACCAACCTGTGTCTCTCTTTTCATTGGATTCCCAATCAGAAGAGTTTTCATTTTTTCTGCAAATTTTGTTTCAAATTCTTCTGCGATTTTCTCGTGAACGAAAAATCTTTTTGCTGCGATGCAGCTCTGCCCGGTGTTCACCATTCTTCCGCGAATTGCTCCTGCGACTGCAAGATCAAGGTCAGCGTCGTCAAGCACAATGAATGGATCTGAACCTCCAAGTTCAAGCACACATTTTTTGAGCGCGCGTCCTGCTGCTTCTCCCACGCGCATGCCTGCGTGTTCGCTTCCTGTTAAGGTAACTGCCTTGACCACATCATGCGCAATGACTGTAGTAACTGCTGCCG
>JACRKI010000062.1 GCA_016215305.1 Candidatus Woesearchaeota archaeon
ATTACTATAATCTTATTATTTGGACATACAGAGAATTGCTGGGAGTAAAAACACAGAAGACAGAAAATGAAGTGCTTATCAAGGCAGAAGAGATCATGAAGGAATTAAACGCTGCAGGATTTAAAAAAACAACAGTAAAAGCAACAGCAAACATGACATTTGACATTGAATATTTCAAAAAACTGGTTCCGTTTCCATTATGGTATGGAGCATATATCTACAATATCATTGAACGAACAATACAATGCATAAAGCAATTGCGGGAGAAACATGGTTCGTTTGTGATCACGTATGCAAGAAAATGAGTTATCAGAAAAAAATATTGATTCTGTATCAGTTTCTCACTCTTTTCTTTCCAATAAAAAAAATATTCTCAAACTTATTTTTCTTTTCTTATTATTTGGATTACTCCTCTACAAAACAATTGACTATTTTGGCGCAATAGGATATAGAGAAACCTGGAGTATTTGCCTTGATTATCTCCACGAAGGAACTTTCTGGAGCGGTCAGCCGCACTGCGAAGGCGCATTGCTTCCATTTTCTATTCTTTGGGCATTGGATACTCTCTTTGGACGACAATATGTTCAAATAGCCGCTTTAGTTTTTTCTACTCTTGTCTCTATTCTTTTTTTCTTTGTCTTTTTTCGTACTGCAAAGAAAGAGGCACTTGTGTCAAGCAATGATGATTTTTTCTGGCCGTTGCTTTTTTTTGGATTGTTTTTTTATATCAACACAATTACCAACATTGAAGCTGTTCTGAACAGCTTCTTTTTCTTTATTGGATATTATTTCCTGTTTTATTCAGAGCATCGCTTCAAATATATTCTTACCGGCGTTTTCTTCTTCTTTTCCCTGCTCTCTAAAATTAATGTTGTCATTCAAATTGCTTTAGTTCTTTTTTGGTACCTCTATGAAAAAAAAGTCTGGGGTTTTTCTTCTGGATCTTTTCGATTTCATCTTGACAAAAAAATCCTTTCTGGCTGTACTCTCCTCTTTGTTCCCATTATCATTGGTTTTGGCATTTGCACCTTCCTATACAGATATTTCTGGGTCTATTCCTGGAGTGTTTTTACTAACCAAACCATTGCTTTGTCTGTTCTTGAGACATTTAAAAAAATGATTTTTGTTAATGCAGCAACAGATCCTGTTTATTTTGTTCTGCTTCTTCTTGTTGCTGTTTCAACATATTTCCTCTGGAAAGAAAAGAAATTTTATTCCCTTGCTGCAGGTCCAGGTTTCTTTCTCAGCATGTTTTTAGTTACTCGCGCATTTGGACTTACTTTTGCAACAGCAATGCGTTATTGGTCAGTTATTCTTCCATTTGCTGCATTTGTGCTCTTGCGTATGAAGCAGTCTTGGGGAACAGCTCCTTTAAAATATCTTTCTACTGCTGTTCTTCTTCTTGTTTTAATTTATCCTGGCTTGTATTATGGTCCATTCCAACTCAAGGATGATCTGAGTTATCTTGACAGCTTTAATGTTCTTGATCGCATGACCCTCGGATGGCAAGAGAAAGATGCTTTTATCAAAGAAGTTCATTATGGTTTTTCGATTATTCCTCCCCAGTCTGGAAAAATTCTTCTTGAAAATGATCCTGCAGTTTTCAGACGTACTCTTGTTTCTTTTGGTTCTCCTCTCCCTTATGACTCTATTGATTTTCTCACCAAAAAATATATGGAGTCACATCCTGATGTCTGGGGTTTTCCTCGTTACCAAGAGCTCCTTGGAGATCATATGATTTATGATCCAGAATCTCACACTCTTTCTGCTCCTGAAACAGTTGTCATTCAAGCCATTGAAAATGGCACGTATAGTCTCATAATTTATGGTCCTCCTGAATGGGCAATTTCAGAGAAAATTTTTTCCAATCTTCCCAATGAAACTACTTCTGCATATTGTACTGTGCTTGTCCCGACAAATGTCTGGCTCACCAAAGAAGGGTGGCATTATAGTTATTTCTTTTTCAAAAATCAAACAGATTGCTCTCTTCTTCTCCAGCGTATGTACAGTTATTATGATGCGACTTATGAAGATATTTGCGAGCAGGACGCATTTACTGCAAACATGATCACTGCCACTCTTCGCCAAGACGGCGTTCCTTTCTCCAAAACATGCTCAGCAGGCGGAGATTCTCTTGATTACTATAAACGAGGCATTGCAACCAAGCGGATTGAATTCCTCTTAATGATTTTCCTCTTTGCACTTCCTTTCTTGTTTGGACTTCGTAATTCATCTTCATTTTCCCGTGAGCAAAAAAGAACGCTTTTCCTAATTCTCGGTATTTTGGCATTGCTCTTTATTCTTATTTTCTTCTTTCTGAATAGTTCTGCTCCGTATGTTACTCCATACGTGCAGCAGATAGCAGGGTGATTTTATGATAACAAAAATATCCGCATTTGTGATTACCAAAAACGAGGAACAAAAGATTGTTTCTTGTCTTACACATCTTTCTTTTGCAGATGAAATTGTGGTGCTTGACAGCGGTAGTACTGACGCTACTGTTTCTCTCACAAAAAAATTCACTAAAAAAATATTTACTCAAAAATTTGAAGGGTATGGACCGCAAAAACAGGCGGCGATTGACAAATGCAGCAATGATTGGATTCTTGAAGTTGACGCTGATGAAATTGTTACTCCTGAGCTTGCTCTTGAAATCAAGCAGCTTCTTTCTTCTCCTCAAAAATTAGAACAGCATGCCGCATATACCCTTGTTCGTCAGGAATTTTTTCTTGGAAAGCCGCTTATGCGATCTTCTATTCTTCGATTATATAGGAAGGACAGCGTTCACTATACAGAATTGCTTCATGAAAAACTTATTGTTCAAGGAAGCATTGGAAAGCTTCGCCATATGATACTTCATGAATCTGACAAATACGAAACTATTGCGAACCGCATTACAAAAATCAATCTTTATACAAAAAAAGAAGCAGAAATTATTTGTGGACAGAACCCCAGTCTTCTCTTAACTCTTTTCAACATGTTCACTCTTCCTTTTATTTACTTTTCCTGGCAGTATTTTTTCCAATGGCTTATTTTCAAAGGATATCGCGGCTTGATCTGGTCGCTGCTCACTGCCTATTATCACTTTCTTATTCACGCAAAAGTTTATGAGTATATTTATAAACAAAAACA
>JACRKI010000059.1 GCA_016215305.1 Candidatus Woesearchaeota archaeon
ATTAAAGAAGGCATTATAACTCTTTTTGGCTATCGACCAAATTATCAAAAACTGAAATTTCAATATTATACCATTCGTTTGAAAGTTGCAGCAGTTGAAGAGGAAAGAGGAGAAAAGATCAAACACTTTGTTCTTGATTTACCGCAGACTCTTTATTACTTTCGGATGATTGGACAATGGACATTTTCCTTTCACATGTTTTTCAAGGATGTTTGGGAATTGAATGATTTTCTTTCTCTGCTCCGCGAGAAATTTGGAGACAGCATTGAATCGTATGACTCAACCATTCATCTTGACCAATATTATTATACATATATTTCAAGATCGAGTTCTGCTTCGCTGAGAGAAAAGAGAAAATAACATTTATCTTCTATACGACGCAGAGCCAGGCCGATACAATGAAGCGTCATAGAGCGCAAGTCCTGCAGCAACAGCTTTGCCTGCATAATGCCGAAAGGAAGGATGTTCAGGAGGGATAGAAACACCAAAACTGCTTTCCATTGCTGCGCGAATAGAAGCATAATGCGCAATCGGATGCGCAAAGCGGTCTTTGAAAAGCTGCGTTAAAGTAACATCCAAATCCACAATTTGGGGACGAGAAAGTTTTACAACCATTGTCATCACCAAAGAATCATTCAACCATTTCAATTTCAATGTTCAATCCTTCTGGGATTGGAACACGCATAACCAATCGCAACGCACGCTCGTCCATCGCAAGATCAATCAATCGCTTGTGGATGCGCATTTCATACCGCTCCCATGAAGCTTTTCCCTCTCCATCTGGACTTTTTCTTGTGGTTACCTTCAAACATTTTGTCGGCAACGGAATTGGACCACGAAGCTGGACACCAGTCTTTTCAGCGATCTCTTTGATATTCGCGCAGATTTCATTGATCTTGTCAATGTCTGTGGATGCCAATTTGATTCGTGCTTTTTGCATGGTGTTTTCCTGCCATAATGAATTTCTTCTTCACTATGGATTTTATTTACATTTGTTTCTTGACTAAGTCAATACACATTCCTGCTGCAACTGTCGCGCCGCTGTCTCTGATAGCGAATCTTGCAAGCTGTGGAATTTCCTTCTGCTTTTCAATGCAGAGCGGCTGTATTGGTTTAATGGTGACAATTGCCGCGTCTCCATTTTTGATGAAGTCAGGGTTTTCCTGCAAGACTTCTCCAGTCGCTGGATTTAATTTTTTCTGGATAGCGACAATCTGACACGCAACCTGCGCGGTGTGGATGTGGAATACTGGCGTATAACCGACAGTCACAACAGTTGGATGGTTCAAGACAACAATCTGCGCAGTGAATTCACTCGCGACAGTTGGATAGTTTTCTTCTGGACCAATAACGTCTCCTCGCGCAATGTCTTTTTTGGTGAAACCGCGAACGCTGATTCCGACGTTGTCGCCAGGTTCAGCTGTTGGCTGCTGTTCATGATGCATTTCGATTGTCTTCACTTCTCCATGCACTGCTTTTCCTTCTCGTCCTGGAACCGCGACAATCTTTTGGTTGACTTTCATAATTCCGCATTCGATTCGTCCAACTGGGACAACGCCGATTCCAGTGATGTTATAAACATCCTGAATTGGCATACGAAGCGGCAGGTTTGTTGGTCGATCTGGAGCATTCAAATTGTTGATCGCTTCCAAAAGTGTTGGTCCTGTATACCATGGCATTTTGTCAGATTTCTTGACCACGTTTTCTCCGTGGAGAGAAGCCAATGGAACGAATTGAATTTTGTCTACCTTGAATCCAACAGATTTCAACAAATTAGAAACATCTTCCTTGACTTTTTCGAATTTTGCTTTGTCGTGGCCAACAAGATCCATCTTGTTGATTCCAATAATCATTTGTCCAACGCCAAGTGTTCTTGACAAGAAAACGTGTTCCTTTGTTTGCGCCATGACGCTGTCTGTCGCGCCAACAATAAGCACTGCTGCGTCAGCTTGCGCCGCGCCTGTAATCATGTTTTTGATAAAGTCCTTGTGTCCTGGCGCGTCGATAATGGTGAAATCATACTTGTCAGTGGTGAACTTTTTGTGGGAAAGGTCAATGGTAACCCCTCTTTCCTGTTCTTCTTTCAAGTTGTCCATAACGAATGCGAATTCGAAACCTGCTTTTCCTAGTTCCTGCGCTTTGTCTTTTAATTTCTTCATCTGCTGTTCGTCAACGTTTCCAGAATCGTACAAGAGTCGTCCGACTGTTGTGGATTTTCCGTGGTCTACGTGTCCGATAAACACGATGTTCATGTGTACTTTTTTTGCTGCCATATAAAAATTTTCCTTTGGAAAATTTTTCACCTCGCTAGTGTTTTTGTTTTTCTTATGATTATCTCTAAAATCCAGAGCCCAAAGGCGATGGGATTTTATTTATGTGTAAAATTAGCGCTTGTTTAAAAAGGTTTCCATAAAAAAATTTGAAAAATCACCCGCTAAAAGTTCAGAAAGTGATTTTTCAAATTTTTTAAAGAAAGTATTAAATATCTCAATTGGTTGAAAGAGCACAAACGCTGACTCGGACAGTTCGGTTGTCCTGAAAAGGATGCTATCGAAGAGCCCACTGCCAAGTGCACACTATCAATATGGTGACTGGACTATAACTCACCATACGAAACCTACACTTGCCCAAGCGAACTTCAGAAGCGAAAAAGATAACCATTAAAACAAATTGAATAGGTTAAGTTCGTTTCGATATTTGTTTATGGCACTTTTTCACCGAGTCCAGCAAGTCAGTGTTTATTTTCAAAATGGCAAAAAAGAAAAAAATTGTTAAAAAAAGTGTCAAGAAAAAAGTCTTGAAAAAGATTTCTCAACAAAATAAACATAAAGGCGGCAGAAGCCCAAGCAAACATGATAAGCGTTCCAAAGTTCTGAAATTAATCAAGCTCGCGAAGATGCGAAGGAAGAAGAAAAAGTGAAAGATATTACTTTATCTGTTTCTTTTTCTCACGAACAAGATGCTTTGATTCGCCAGAATGCTTGAGTAGAACAAAGAAAATCCTGGCGAACACAATAATTATTATGTTTAGGATACTTTTTATCAAGAAAAATTTCATATAATAACTTATCAAAATTACATGCCTCGCCAGAGCGTTGCCTGTGCGTGAGAAAAACTGCTGGTTCGTGTTTTGTTCTGCTTAGTACTTTCCAGTTTGGGATTACTTTCTTTTGAAAAAGAAAACTCTGGGCGCAAAAAAATGAAACCCATTGTTGAATTTGATAAACTCAATGTTGAGATTGTGGTTTAGGGTTTTTATATTGAAGCAACCAACTCTTCAAATCCTTCTTCTTCATTTCTTTCTGCAATAATTTTATTCGCTTTCGCGTACCACTGCTTCACTCGTGGCTTTACTTGCTGGATTCCAAATAATAAATCTGCAAGCGTTATATCTTGCAAATATTTTGTCGCAAAATACCTTTTCATTGCTTCATCTGTTGCGATGTTCACAATCGCTGTAATATCTGCACCGCTATATCCTTCTGTTGCTGCTGCAAGGGTTTGCGTGTTTACCTCTTTTGCAACTGGTTTATCTTTTAATGCGATTGCAAAGATTTGTTTTCTGCTTTCCACATCTGGATGCGGAATTAAAATAGACTGCCCAAATCGTCCTTCTCTTTTCAACGCAAGATCAATACTCCATGGTTCATTTGTTGCTGCAATCAGTAAAATTTGGTCGTTCTTTGTTCCGACGCCATTCATTTCTGTCAAGAGCTGCGCGACTGCGCTCTTTTGATATTCTCCTGCTGTTGTTCGCTCCCCGCCAAGTGATTCAAATTCGTCAAAGAAAATAATACTTGGCTGATATTTTTTTGCTTCCGCAAAAAGATTTGCAATATTTTTTTCTGTTTCTCCAACATACTTTCCTTTGAGATCGCTGGACTTCACGTGAAAGAACGCAACATTCGCTTCTCCTGCTGTCGCTTCTGCTATCAAACTTTTTCCGCAACCTGGTGGACCGTATAAT
>JACRKI010000063.1 GCA_016215305.1 Candidatus Woesearchaeota archaeon
AAGTGTTGGATGTAAAATGAGGAGTGGCAGTGTTGCCCAGAGTTTGACGAGTGGAGGATGTTCAGGATTAATTTTGTAATCAAAATATTGCCAGTAGCTATATCCTGCGGGAATGTGCGCAACTTCGTCGCTGGTTGCGGAATTATGCGTCATGCTTGTGGTTGCGAGAACAATAAAGATTGCAAGAAGTGCAAGTGCGTACCATTTCTTTTCCATTTAAACTCACGAATTTGAAAGGCTTTATTAAGATTATGAAAATATAGGCTTTGCCCAAAAAGTCGCGGCAGCATCAATTTGTGAGGCTAGTTGAATCTCCTTGAAAAGAGTTGAGGTCATGTCATTATTATTTTATTAAACTTATTGACTTGAACTCATACTCTTCCTGCCGCCAGAAAATAATTTCACTGCGATGGTTTTATTGTCAGGATAATAAATGTTGTACGTCCCGTTAATGGTGGGTGTTTCTATACTCTTAAAAATATACAGGTTATGTTCATTTTCAGTGATGCAGCTTTCATTCACGTCCATGTTGCAGAGTTCATAACCAAAACTCTTAAGTCCAGAAGCAAGATATTGTTCAGGGTCAGCTTGAATGCGATACAAAATATAAACCCCAAATCTTCCAAACCCGGCAGTGCTAAAATAGACGTGGTCATATTCCTGATGATGTGCTTCAACATAGGTCAGTAATGGTTCTGCGTAGGACATCCAGTAATCAGAGGAATATACTTTGTAGGAAGTAAAATATTCGTGAAGATAAAATCCAGCGCTGAGTGCGTAACTGACAAAAACAAGAACAGAAAAAAGCAAAAATAATTTCTCAAGGGAGAATTTCTGCAAAACAGCAGCAGAAGCATGACGCGATTTAACAAACTGCCAAAGCAAATAAATCCCAAGTGCGCTCAAGAGAGCAAACAGCGGAGCGCCGATAAATGTTCGCAATACGTGCGGCGTGTCTCCCGCCATAAAACTTGCGGGAAGCGGAAACAATACAAACCATACGAGAAGGAATTGCGCTGTTTTTTCCTGCCTGTTTCGAAAGCACCAGAGCAGACCAAGAAGCGCAAAAATAATTTCAATGGGATACAATACTCCCCAATGCGCAAGATGATGTCGGAGGTCTGCGTCTCCTTCAAAAAATAAGAAGGAGGGAGTATAATGAGAAATATAATTAAGTCCTAAAGTAAAAAAAGGATGTGCGCTCAATGCAAAAATAGAACCTTCCTGAAAGCGCGCGTTTCCTTCTCCAAAAAGAGAGAGATAATAAAGAGGGAAAGAAATCAGAAGAAATAAAGTGACACAAAGCGAAAATATTTTTTTGTTTGGAGCGGAAAAAAACAGATGACGATAGATAAGAACAAGTCCTGCTAAAAAAAGCGGGACAAATAATTTCGCGACACCATAAGAATAAGTGCTCAGCGCAAAAACAGCTGCGGAAATAAAAAGCAAGAAATTATTTTTCTCCTTAGTAACACCAACCAAAAACAAAAGCAGTCCAGTCAAAAACAAGAATACAAAGCTGATTCCTTCAAACGCGACTCTGCTGAGAAAGAAATGCCATGGTTGGATCGCGAGTAATGCGGAAGCAAGCAGGCCAATATTTCGGCCAAAAAGTCGGGTGGCAATAAAATAAAAAATAATAACGCTTCCCATGCCAAACAAGACAGAGGTGAATCTCGTCCCAAAATCATTGAGTCCAAACAGAACAAGAGAAGGAATCATGGAATAGATGTATAGGCCTTGACGGTATTCTCCGAATGCTTCAAAAAAAAGAGGAAACGCTTTGCCATGTTCATCCTTGCCTGTATGCAAAATGCTGTATGCGTTATAGGCGCTGCTGGCTTCGTCCATGTACATGCCAGGAGGGTCTCCTGCGAGATCATAGGTGCGAATAAAGAATGCGAATCCAAGAATAAAGAAAAGAATGAAGAAATGATATTTTTCCAGAACAAAAGAAAAGCGGGAAGAAGTTGCAGGGGGAGTCATGCGTATCTCCCGTAAAAGCTGTTCCAGCGAATTTTGAGAAGATCAAAAAACATGTGAAAAGAGTCAGAAAAAATTCTGATCTTGCTTCGCTCGTCATTTGACCAGCTCACCGGAATTTCCTGAATTATGAAACCATATTTTCTCGCAAGGAAAAGAAGTTCGACATCAAAACAAAAGCCGGGGATGCGCTGTTTCTCTGCAATTTTTTTTGCCGCGTCATGTCGAAAAAGTTTGAAGCCGCATTGAGAATCGCGAATATCAGGCAGGAGCAGAAGGCGTACAAAGAAAGGAAATATTTTTCCAAATGTGCTTCGGAGGAATGGTTGTTTGACAGCAATATGGGACATGGGCAGGTTTCTTGAGCCGATGATAACAGAAGCAATATCTGTATAGCGGAAACAGGTTTCAAGTTCTTCAATCGGCGTGCTTAAATCAGCGTCAGTAAAGAGAATCCATTTTTTTGTTGCCGCGAGAAATCCTTGTTTGACGCTGTATCCTTTGCCGCAGTTGCCGGGATTGTCAAGAACGCTGATTTTTCTGTTGGAAAATTCAAGAGCAGCATCTTTTGTTTTGTCAGTGCTTCCATCATTAACGACAATAATCTCATAGGAGTATTTCTTTCGTTCCAGATATGCGAGAATTGCTTCAATGGTTTTCTTGATTCGTTTTTCCTCGTTGAATGCGGGGATAATAATGCTGATCTCCATGTGATGCAGGAGGAGACAAACATTTATAAATAAGTTGCTTTTTCAACACAGCATGAAAAAGCCAAAAGAAATCAAGCGATATTGCCCGTATTGTAAAAAACATACAACGCACAAAGTAGGCGCAAACAAAAAGAAAGCAGCATCTTCTTTGACGCGCGGTTCAAAATATAGAGCAAGAATGCGTGGTCAGGCAAGAGGGCTTGGAAATTTAGGACGTTATTCCAAACCAGCAGTGACGAAGTTCAAGCGAACAGGAAAGAAAACCACGAAGAAGACAGATATCCGCTATGAGTGCAAGGAATGCAAGAAAATGCACATGCAGAGAAAAGGCATTCGCGCGAAAAAGATGGAATTTGTTTAGAAAGGTTTATATATCATAATCCCTAAAAACAATGAAGAAGGTGATTTTATGGCAAAACAGTTCTCATCAAGAATGCTCATTATTATTTCTATAGTCTCTATAATTATCATTACTTTAGGTGCTGCGCTTGTCTTTGCAGTCGCTTCTAATCCCGGCGGCGGGGGAGGCTCACAAACAGGAGCAAAACAAGAATTGAATGTTAATATGGTTCCTCCAGAAGTGTTTGAATACACCTCTGTCTTTTCCATGAATGAGTATAAGCAGAAAACAAGATATGGCACTGCAAAAGAAGGATCATTTGAGTTGAAATCATCTCAATCCCGGTACAAAAATACCATGACTGGTGTAGTAACAGTTCGCAATCTTGACTATCTCGAAAACTATGGTGAAATTTATGAAGCGTGGATGGTGGACATGGATACGGGATTTACATTGCCTATCGGTCTCTTTACAGTTGATGGTGATGGAGATGCAACAGTGACTTTTACCAATCAGGATTATGCGATACCGTATGATGCGATTGCGATCACAAAAGAATCTTATCCTGATGAAGACCCAAGACCGAATGGAGACGTCGTGCTTGTTGGGTATTTCGATGCAAGTTCTCTAGATAAATCAACCTTGTCTTCTGCAAGAATTTCCAAAGAAGAATATAGTCAATATGGAAATCAGGCAGAAACAGTGTATGGGTAATTTTATTTTCTTTCTTGTCTCTTTTTCTTTAATTTTTTTTTATCAGTACGCAATTTCACAAGTTTTATAACCCAATCTAAAATCTAAATCTCTGAAACAAAATGGATTATTTCAAAGAATCACTCAGACTTCATAAGCAGTGGAGAGGGAAGATAGAAATAAATTCCAAAGTGCCATTGAAGACAAAAGAAGATCTTTCTGTCGCGTATACGCCTGGAGTTGCGGAGCCGTGCAGGGAAATTGCAAAAGATCCAGAAGCGATGTATGACTATACCCAAAAAGGAAATACGATTGCGATTATTACTGATGGCAGCGCAGTATTGGGATTGGGAAATATTGGCGCAGAAGCGTCGTTGCCAGTGATGGAAGGCAAATCTGTTTTGTTCAAGGAGTTTGGAAACATCAACTGCGTTCCTATCTGTATCAAAACACAAGACACGCAAGAATTGATTCATATTATCAAAAATATTTCTCCTGTGTTTGGTGGAATAAATTTAGAAGATATTGCAGGTCCAAGATGTTTTGAAGTGGAAGACGCGCTGCAGGATTTGGGAATTCCTGTATTCCATGATGATCAGCATGGCACAGCGATAGTTATTCTTGCCGCATTGTTGAACGCCTGCAAAGTTGTGGGAAAAGATATTGAGCAGTTGAAGATTGTTATTTTTGGCGCAGGCGCGGCAGGCATTGCAACCACAAAATTATTGCTGTGCATTAATCACGACAGAAATGTGTGCACTGCTGTCAAGGAAATTATTTTGATTGACAGCAAAGGTCCTATTTATTGGGGGAGAAAAAATCTCACAGGAGTAAAAGAATATATTGCAGAGCATACAAACAAAGCAAATGTGGAGACAATTGCAGAAGCAGTGAAAGGCGCGGATGTTATTCTTGGAGTTTCCCAGCCAGGCGCGATCACAGAAGCGATGATAAAAACAATGGCTCCAAAAGCAATTGTGTTTGCGTTGGCGAATCCAACGCCGGAAATTATGCCAGATCTCGCGAAAAAAGCCGGAGCATATATTATCGGAACAGGCCGTTCAGATTTTCCGAATCAGATTAATAATGTGCTTGCGTTCCCGGGAATATTCAAGGGAGCGCTCGACGCAAAAGCAACGCAGATTACAGGCGGGATGAAGATTGCGGCGGCGCATGCGCTTGCGGCGTGTGTCGATCATCCAACAGCAGAGAAAATTCTTCCGTATGCGCTGGAGAAAGGCGTTGCAGACAAGGTTGCAGAAGCAGTGAAGAAGCAGGCAGAAAAAGAAGGGGTTGTGAGGGTGTAGTTTTTTAGGAAGAAAATATACAAACTCGCTTGCTTTGATAGCCTGAATGCTTGTGTAGACCTAAGAAAAGCCCAAAGTATCTTCATGCATTTCGAAATACTATTGGATCTATCTCTTATAGACAAAGTCTACAATTGAAATTCGATAGACAGTATTTCGTAATGCGTTAAGAACCACCGGTCTCTCGAATTAGTAAGTCGCTTTCGCGTCATATTATCTATATCTGAGGTGGTTCTAAACGTAATTATTATTTTTTGGATACTTTGAAAAAGACTCTTTTTCCTATCCAAAACAATCCAACCAAACTCAACACAGAAATCAGCAAGAGCCATTTTCTATACCAAAAGACTTCATAACTAAACACAACATCATGTGTTCCAGAAGGAACTGCGGCGCCCATGAACGACGGGCTCATCATAATTAATTTCTCTTCAACGCCGTCAACAAACACATGCCATTCTGGATGATACGTCATTTTGTAAATCACATAGCATGTAGAGAGAGAATCAGAAGTTGCAGGAACAGAAACAGTTGTAGACGCATATCCTTTTTTCTGGCTTTCCTGCAAAACAGCGCCGCAATCCTGCTCGGAAAATGAATTGTTCTGGAAATAATCAAAGACAGAGACAGAAGATGATCCTTTTGCGTCAACAAGTGCTGCAAGAGGAGATGCGTTTGCAAGATTGAGTTGTCCACGAATGGTGTGTGCCATCATCGTGCCGGTTTCAGTGAGGAGAAAAACATCTCCACCATCAACAATATTTCGAAGAACAGGAGCAGAAGAGGAAGAAGAATCAGAAAAAGAAGAAACTGAAGCAGTAGGATCAATTTGCAAAAACACATGTGACAATGGCAACGGACTAAACAGCCATTCGACAACAATATCTCGCGCGGCAACAGCAGAAGCGGCAACAGTTATTGGCGCGGTTCCGAGTGCGAAATAGCCGCTCGCGTTTGTCGCTTTATAGAGGGTCATTCCATCAGCATTCTGTTTTTTATCAATAATAGCATCAATGCCAAGAATATCAACAAGGTATGGAGCATCAGAAATGATTGGAAGAGAACTGTAATACGCATTTAAGCTATCGTGTCCTCCAACGCCTGCGCTTGCAAAAATTGGTTTTCCAGTCAAAAATGGCAGAGCTTGAAGATGTTGGGGAGCGTCATAAAGTCCGCTTGGGCTTGTGACATACAATCGTCCAGAAGAATGGCTTTTTTGCAGTGCGGAAACAAGAGTCCAGTAGTCTGTATTTTGTTGCAGAATATAAGTGACTCCATATTCTTGATAACTCTTCACTCGCTCGGAAAATACAGGAATAAGAAGTAAAGCAAAGAGCAGCAAAACAAAATACGGATTTTTCCCCCCCTTAACAAAAGAAACAAGCCAGAAAATACTGATTCCTATATAAGATAATGCAGCAAAATGAAACAAGATAATGAAGCGAAATGTCTGAAGAGAAGAAAGCACAGGAAGTAAAGAAAGGAAACGAAAGCTCACTGTTCCTGCAATGCAAATCAGGCTCCAAAGCAAAGAAAGCAGGAGAAAAAGCGGTAACGCAGGATATTTCTGCCGAAAATCTTTCCAGAATAAACTGAGTGCAATTCCAAGAAAGAATAACGCAGTCAAAATAGGAATTCTGGAAAAAGAGAAACTATAATCCAGCAAATCTCCAGTAAGCAAAAGGTGCGCGGTTTGGTTTATACCGTAGCCATGTTCTTTATAATCGCTGTCAAACGTGATGTTTCCAAAATAGTCTTGGTTCAGAAGGTAAGGAATGACGAAGAAGCTGATGCTGAGGAAAAAGAAGAGAACAAGAATAAGATATTGTTTGATAAGTTCTTTTTGCTGTTGTTTTGTTCCTGTCCAAATATTCTGAAACAACTGAGAAACAAAAACAAAAAAGACAAGAAAGAATGCAGCAACGCCAGTAAAGATGTGAGATAAAAAAGTAAGGCATAAAAACAAAACAGCGAGGAACAAATCAAGTGTATCTTTCTTTCGCAAGACAAAACAGCGATAAGCAAACGCAATTGCAAATGGCAAAAAGACAATCCCCCAAAGTTGAGCATAGAGTCCAGTTGCGAAAAAGGAATAATATTCTAAGCCAAAGACGAGAGCAGAAGAGAGTGCAGTGCTGAACAGCGCAGTTCCAAGTGCAAATGCTTCTTCAAATTCCATAAGCTGTGCTGAAAAATAAAACAAGAAAGGGAGTATGCTAAAGAAAAGCACAAGAGAGAGTTTGAACAAAAACAGAAGATCAATTCCATGAAGAAACGAGAGCAATGCAAGTGTCACATATGGCAGTGGCGTGTAAAAAAAGAACATGGGAAATCCCATATAATAGTCCGCGTTCCAGAGTTTGAGTTCTCCCGTATGAAAGAAGATGCTCAGAGTTTCTTTTGTATTCAGCAAAAGATCATAGTGGCTGACGTTGTCCCCGCCGCTTGGATAGCCGTCTTTCAATAAGCCGGAGGTAAAATAAAAAGTAGTAAGAGAAACAAGAAGTAAGAGAATAATGCTGTATTTTCGTTCCATGTGAATGAGCAATGAAAAATGACTTATATGTTTTATGTAAAAAAGTACGCGTTCTCTATTAGAAATACTGGAAAGAGAACGCGTACTTTTTTAACAGAAACCTTTTTATAACCAAATCATTATAAGTGCTTCATGGCAAAGAAAATTATTGCAAAATCAAAAAAATCAGAAGCGAGGATGATGACCATGGAAAAAATGGGCAAAAATGTGTGTGAAACCAGTTCTTGTCATTCCACCTGTATTTTACGGTTGGGGTTGGGATTTGTGTTTGTGTATTATAGTATTATGAAATTGTTTTTTGGCATGGCGCCGCCAGTGGATAAGATTATAACGTTTATGCCGGCGGATGTGAGTTTGTTCCTTTTAGGAATGTTGGAGTTCATTTTAGGAACATTGCTGGTCTTAGGATTGTTCAGTAGAGTTGCGGGATGGCTAACAGCAGTGTTGATTGGTGTCTTTTTTGCGTCAGCAATATATTTGCAGGTTTCCGGCATTATGCCCGACTTGTGGTTTACAGCGGGCATGGCAAAAGACGTTGCATTGCTTGCAGCAGCAGTTGCAGTGGGGATGCAGGGAGCTCCATGTTGCAGCATTGACGCGTGGATAAAAAAGAGATGCAGTAAGTAATTTTTGTTTTTTGTTTTCTTTATTCATTTGTTTGCTTCTAAAATTTGGGAAAAGATTTATATTCTTCTTTGAAATAATAACGCCCAGAGCGGGATTCGAACCCGCATATCCCGTGAAGGAAAGCGGCTCTCTGAAGCCCGCGTCATGTGGGCTTCATCAGGCCGTCGCAATACCCGATTATGCGATCTGGGCAATTTTTCTAAGGAGAACTTAAACAAAAAGCTATTTGTCCAAAACATGGAAACTTTTCAGGAATTCCGCAAGATTTTCGACCAGCTCGAAAGATTTCCAGAACAAGAGATTTTCTAGAGAAAGTTTCTGGAATTTTTGAAATGGAAAGCACAGGAAGTTGTTTATTTTTTCACAAACCGACAAAAGAAAATTCACGAACAAGCAACGCGAACTCGTTGGCATGTAATTATTATTTATTGTTTGAAATGAAATATTTGGAAAATATTCTCGAAAAAATAAAAATGATTGTGGTCAGGTTCACGGTGCTAGTTCGTGCCAAGGATTATTTTAGCGATTCAGAGAAAACAAAAGAGAAGGAAATCAAACTTATTCTATCGAAACAATCTTCACATTAAAGTGCAAAGTCTTTCCAGCGAGTGGATGGTTCAAGTCTAATGTGACATGAGTAGAACTTATTTCAGTCACAGTAGCCGTCATTTGCCTGCCGTCTTTGCCCATTAATCCAATCTGCTGTCCTTTTTCTGGGGAAAAGTCTTTGAATAATTCTTTTGGCACTTGCTGCATGAGTTGCGCGTGTCTCTCGCCGTATCCTTTGTCAGGAGTAATGTCAATCTTCTTTTCAGAACCAACAGTAAGTCCAATAACGCCGTCTTCAAAGCCGCGGATGACTTGATGTTCGCCGACAGTAAATGTCAAAGGTTCTCTTCCTTCACTGCTGTCAAAAACACTGCCGTCATCGAGGGTGCCTGTATAGTGTAAGGTGACTTTGTTTCCGTTTGTAATTGCCATATTGTTTTCCTCCAGTTATTTGTTTCAAGAATCAGGATTTGATTTAAATGTTTTATTGGAAATCTCAAAAGGTATAATGAATTCTATATTTCACAGCAATAAGGTGTTCTCTTTCTGAAGGAGGAGAAACATGAAGCAGCGCAACCAAATTTCCTTCATGATCAAAAGTAAGTGCTGAGAAAGAAAAAGGAAGTGGTGCAGAAACAACTTTTCTTCCTTTGATATCAGCGATTGCAAGAGTTGAATCAAACGTATCTTTTTCTTCATTATACACACTTCCTGTTCGATAAAGATAGCCGCGTTTATCGACATGTATCTCTTGTTGCCAAATCGTAAATAGGGGCATTTCCAGTTCCATAACTTCTGATCCTGTTTGGAGAAAACAAAGCAATCGGATCTTCTTTTTTTGAATGCGCTTTGACAAGGTCAAATGTTGGATCAAGTTCGTGAAGAAAATCAATCCAATTCGTGCTAAACCAAGTATGATTTGTATGAGGATCAACACCAATGCCATAGACACCAATCCAGTTAAGTTCATCAGAAAGAAGACGTGCAGGAATGAGAGGAGAAGCATCATGAAAACCAAGTGCATGAGAAACAGGAGCAAGAGCAGATGATGATGCTTCTCTTCTTGAAGCAATTTTTGATTGTTTTCCCTTTTCCTCTGGTTTCAGGACACGCGGTCCTTGTTTTGAAAGAAGCAAGGTGACATCTCGCGCAACAAGAGGTTCTAGTGACAATGGAAGTTGCGTTGCAATTCCTGTTTTGTCTGGATTGAAAAGAACATCAGCCATAAAATCAAAGAAAGGAAAGATGATTTTTAAAAGTTCTGACCTAAAATCAACAACAAACTATAAATATCATTCCTTTCTTTTCCAAAGAATGCTCTTCACCATGCAAGAATTCATCGACCTCATCATCATGACAATAGGTGTCGGATTTATTTTCATGGATTCTTTTGGAATCAGAAGGCAAGTCATGGCAGCAAAATCCTATGAAGAGGATCCTGTTGCGTATTATCAGTCTGCGTTAAAGAAGAAAATGCCTGGCTTCAACTGGAACGCGCTGGGAATTGCGTGCCTCATCACCGCGCCGGCAGTTATTTTTCACGAAGTTGCGCACAAACTCGTTGCAATCAGTTTAGGAATGCAGGCAACATTCCATGCAGCGTATAGTTGGCTCGTCATAGGAATAATTATGAAATACTTGGTTGGTTTTGTTTTCTTCGTGCCAGGATATGTGACGCATACAGGCGTTGCGACACCATTGCAGGAAGCGGCGATTGCGTTTGCAGGTCCTGCATTGAACGGCATTTTGTGGTTTGCTGCATGGTTCATTTTAAAATTCAAGCCAATAAAACTTTCAACAAGAGCAGTGCAGATTTTGGTTGCAACACGATATATCAACGGCTTTTTATTCATTTTCAACATGATTCCTATTGGTCCGTTTGACGGCGCGAAAGTGTTTGAGGGATTGATGCAGTATTTTTTTGTCTAATTATTCATGTTACATATAACATCCTTTCTGTTATATATTCAAGGACACAATTAATTGAGCAAACAAGTGTCCTTGAATAGATTGTGGAGGACATCAGATTGCTCAATTGTTTATGTCCTCCACTATAAATAACTACCTTTCCCAGAATGATTTTATTGCGCAGGAAGTCTTATGTTTTCGAAAAAAAGTTCGCATCTCGGAAACATGATCAAATGGGATGAGGAGGACATTGGTTCCCACTTTTGTTCCATTGAATTCCTCGACAATTCCTTGCGTAGTATATACTTTTTTTTCTTTCGTTGTAGAGTAGCCATAGAGTTCACGAAGAAGGGTCATTTTTTGGTTCTGGTGAAGGCGCGCGGTCTCAAAACTAATTAATGCGTGATGACGAAGTAGAAAGGCACTATTCCTCAATTCACCATATAACACAAGTCCATAGCTTTCTATCTCCTTTTTAAGACTTTCCCAGCGAGAATTCTGGATATTTCCTACAAGTATTTTGAGAGGAAAACGAATTCCCCTCATATGCCAGCTCTTTTCACAGCGTATTTCAAACAGACGGAGTTCTTTTTTTATTTCTTCATGAATTTTATTTTCAGATTTGTCACCGTTAATATCAATAAACAGATCAATATCGCTATCTTTGTCAAAATCTCCTCTTGCAACACTTCCAAAAAGAATAATTGATTTTAATTCATCAAAAATAACTGCATTTTCTGAAATTTGTGATATAAAATCATAAACATAAGAAAGTATGTCGTTTTTTTTCATATTTCTTCTCCCAACTCTTCAATAATAAGTTGTTTCAGTTTCGTAAGATTGTCTATTGCCTCTTGCACTTTCTTAATTTCTTTCTCTTTTCCATAACAAAGAATATCTCGATATTCTTCCTGTTTTATTAAAAGCTTAATTATTTCTTGTTTTTTAGAGAATGGAAATGAAAAGTAGGATTCTGCTTTTCTTTCAGAGGTGAAATATCTGTGATTCACGCGAAAACCTGCTTGGACAAGCTGTTTTTTGTGGAGATAATATTCTAGCAGGTTTGCTGCAGCCTCTGATGCAGAGAATGCAATTATCTTTTGTCTGTCGAGAAGAAGACCAGCGCGTATCTTTTCATTAATGTCATCAAGAAATTGTTTAATGTTTTTTTGATGTTCTTCGACAGACGTCATACACATGAATAAACCTTTCAAATATATAAAGATTTCTGTGATTTATAACATAATTGGTGTGATATATAACAGAATAGGTCTCTAAAGGCGCGAAAGTGTTTGAGGGAGTAATGTGATTTTTTTGTTTTGAACGGAAATAATCTAAGGGAAATTTCTAAACGTACAAAAAATTTTATAAACTCCAGATCACATTCCTAAATAATGCAGCAAGAACAGAAATCAGGAAAAGAGCTCCTTGATCAAGTTGCAGCTGTCTCGGATGAGCATGAATTCTATACGCCGATTGTCAAGGGATATGAAAAAGGAAAAACAAAATATGTGTTTGTTTTTGGAACAGTGATGTCAGGTCTTGGCAAAGGAATCTTTTCGAGCAGTCTTGCGAAACTTATGCAGGATAAAGGATTCAAGGTCGAACCAATCAAAATGGAAGGCTATCTGAATCTTGATTCCGGCACATTAAATCCTTTTCGTCACGGAGAGGTTTTTGTCTTAGATGATGGCACAGAAACAGATATGGATCTTGGCACATATGAAAGATTCCTAAATAAAAACCTGAGCAAAGATAATTTCATGACCACAGGGCAGATATATACGGCAGTGTTGGAGAAAGAGAGAAAAGGAGAATATCTTGGACGAGATGTGCAGATCATTCCGCACGTCACAGCGGAAATCAAGCAGAGATTGCGAACATTAGCGGTCAAAAAAGCAGCAGATGTTATTTTTGTGGAAGTGGGCGGCACAGTGGGAGATTTGGAAAACTCGCATTATATGGAAGCGATCAGAGAAATTATTTATGAGGAAGGAAAAGAGAATATTTGTTTTGTGACGTTGACCTACATTATCAATAGCGGCATTCTTGGGGAACAGAAATCAAAAGCAGCGCAGTTGGGAATAAAAAAACTTATGGAGCTTGGCATTCAGCCGGATGTCATTGCATGCCGTTCAGAGCATCCAGTCACAGAAAAAGTCAGGGAAAAAATAAGTATTTACAGCAATGTTCCCATGGAGCGCGTCATCAGTATGCACGATGTCAAATCCATTTATCAGCTTCCGCAACTATTAAGAGACGCGAAAATAGATGAGTATGTGGTTGCACAACTTAAAATAGAAAAGAGAGTCAATAAAGAGAGCATGCAAAAGAACAAAGAGCAATGGAAAGCAATGCTCGCAAAACTGAACACCACAAAAGAAGTGACGATTGGCATTACAGGAAAATATACCCTGATTCGTGATGCGTATGCGTCAGTAATTCACGCGCTGCAGCATGCGGGGATGCATCATGGCGTGGATGTGAAAATCAAATGGATAGAAACAACAGCGATTGAAGAGGGAAAAACAACAGTGGAAAGAGAATTGGGCGATGTTGATGGCATTGTCGTTCCTGGCGGATTTGGAAAACGTGGAGTAGAGGGAAAAATCATGTGTCTCAAATACGTCAGAGAAAAAAATATTCCGTATCTTGGATTGTGTTATGGGTTTCAGATGGCAGTGATTGAGTTTGCGAGAAATGTCTGCAATCTCAGAGACGCGCATACATCTGAAGTGAATCCAAAAACACCGCATCTGGTTATTGACATTTTGCCAGAGCAAAAAAAGATAGAAGGGCTTGGCGGCAACATGCGTCTTGGAGGCAGAAATGTTGAGATCAAGAGCGGAACAAAAGCATGGGAATTATACAGCAAAAAAGAAACAGCAAGAGAACGTTTCCGCCATCGATATGAAGTCAATCCAGAATACATTCCTCAGTTAGAAAAGCATGGCTTAGTTTTCAGTGGCAAAGCGCCGAATCATCCGATTATGCAGATTTTGGAGTTGCCAAGCCACAAATTCTTTATGGGCAGTCAATTTCATCCAGAGTTTACGTCGAGACCGCTTGCTCCGAATCCGATGTATCTTGGGTTCATGGCAGCGTGCGTGAAGAAATAGACAATACCTTTTTATATCCAAAGAACCAAATGTTTTCATGACCATTGACATTTCCTTTTTACCTCGATTAAATCGTTTAGGTCTTTTAGTCAAAAAAAGAATCACCTCGCAGATGGCAGGTTCGCGGCCAAGTATTGCGAAAGGAAGAGGTTTGACAATCACCGATTATCGTCAGTATGTCAAAGGAGACGATTTGAGATTCATTGACTGGAAATTATATGCAAGAACTGATAAGGATTATATCAAATTATTTGAAGAAGATAGGTCATTGACAGTCCACATTATTCTAGATCGTTCCACGAGCATGGATTTTGGAAACAAGACAACAAAGTTTGAGTATGGCGCGATGATTGGATTGGCATCGGCATATCTTGCGATGCACAAAAACGATAAATTTGTTTTTTCCACATTTGCGGAGGATTTAACATTCCTGCGGCCGCACAAAGGCATTTCTCAATTGGTTTCTATTATTGACAGTCTCAAGCAAGTCAAAGTAAAAGGGGAGTCGCGATTTGAGTATAGTATGCGGCGATATAAAGAATTAATTCACTCCAGATCTATTGTCATTATCATTAGTGATTTTCTGATGAGTCCGGAAGAGTTAAGAAAAGGATTGATGCGGTTGGGAAGCAAAAATCAGATTAAATTAATTCAAGTTCTGGACAGAGATGAAGTGGATCTCAAAATTGAGGGAGATGTGAATTTGCATGACTCAGAATCCAACACAGTTCTGAGAACCTATATCAGTAAAAAATTGCGGCATACCTATCAGGGGCAATTGAATGAGCATACGCTTGCGTTGCAGGATGTGGCGGCAAAAGCAGGAGCGAACTTCTATCAGTGCATTACAGATGTGGATATTTTTGAAAATTTCTATA